>NZ_JAFUHT010000054.1 GCF_017468685.1 Methanobrevibacter sp. | reverse complement strand
TTGGAAACATACCATATAAAAACTAAATATTCATATTTGATAAAAACAATTTTTAACAGATTATTTATGATTTTAACAATTTTAAGCAAGAGAGTCCATTTGGAGTCCATTTTTTGAAAAAATAACCAAAACCATCGAATAATTAAAATGACAACTAAAATAATTAAAAAAAATAAGTTAAGTATAAAAATAATTAAACGTAAAATTAATTAAAATGACGTCAATGAAAAGTCCAAAAATGGCCATGAGGCGTCCACAAATAAATGACACACCCACTGAAAAAATATATTCAATAAATTGAATGTATGGTATATAAAAGAACATTCAATATATTGAATGATAAAATGTCAAAAAAACATGCAAGATTTAATTATCAAAAAATGAAAATATACCTTATTAGAAAATATTTTGAAAAAGCCAAAAGTAAACCATAATCCACACATATCCTGAAAACATAACTCTATTTTTAATCCAACCTACAAGAAAAATTAAAAAACTACAATATCCAACTTATTAATATGGATGCTAAAAAAGTAAAGTATTATGAGAAAAAATACGAGAGAAATCCTGTTGAAGATGCAATCAAGGACATAAGCAACAAATGGACACTGCATATCCTAAGAGATCTGTTTTTGGGAAAAACACACTTCAACGAATTCCAGACAAACAGAAAAACACTGGACAACAAATCACTGACAAGATGCCTGAAAACAATGGAAAAAAACGGCCTAATCAAAAGACTTGAGAAAAACGATGAAATCACATATCACCTGACAGAAAAGGGACACTCACTAAACAAAGTATTCTATGAACTGTTATTATTCGCATTAAACAACGATAAAAACAATGAACACTACAACGATCATGAAAAAGAGGAATTAAAGGAAATGTATCTTGAAATATTGGATTTGAATCAGGAATAACATTATTCCTGATTGCTTAAAAGAACTCCACCAACACCGACATTATCCGCTTTTCGTTCATTGAAGAGTACGTAAATCATCTCAATAGGCAAACCTGTTACCCTTGAAGCGGACTGTGAAAACTCTTTGGCTAAAATTTCTTTCTGCTCTTTTTTTAATTCTACAATATCAAAACTAATTACTGGCATAATCAATTACCTCCATATTTATATTAATAACTTTAAATTAAGCATATAAAACATTATTGTGGCACCAATGCCACCTTTAAAATGCACCATCAAATTCGTGAAATGGTCTTCTTGAGGACATCCACACAACCAGTGCAATCACTGAAATTGAAATTGCACCCATCATTACATATGACCATTCTCCAAGTGACCATAGAAACGAAGCCAATGCACTTCCAATGGCGCCAAAAATGAAATTGTTAACAACAAAAACAGTATTGAGCCTGCTTCGCTCCTCATTTGATAGGGCAAATAATCTTGCCTGAGACAGTACAGTTATTCCCTGAACACCAATTGAAAATACAGCCGCAACAGCAACAATGGCAATTATGGAATCTGAAAATACCAATCCACAAATCATTGTTGCAATAATCATAACTACGAACACTCCCAATGCAGGCACACTCAAACCTTTATCCTGAAGTTTACCAAAGTACAGTCCACATACTGCTGCAACAAGACCTGCAAGACTAACAAGACCTATTTGGAAAGTGTTATAGTTAAAAGGACTAGCTGAAAGCAAGAATGTAAGTGAAGTCCAGAATATATTGAAGAGCAAACCGAACAATAATCCGCTGTGAAGCAAAATCCTAAATAATGTAGGATGTCTTTTAAAAGTTGTAAATACACTGACTATAAGACCTCTGTATGAGTCAAGACGGTTTTTCCTTGGAATGTCCGGCAGAACATAAATCATCACCAAAACCATGACCAAATTCAACACTGCAGCAATCAGATATACTGATCTCCAGCCCCATAATCCTGCAAGAATACCGCTTGCAAACCTTGAAAAAAGAATTCCTGTTGTTATTCCTGAAGCCACAATTCCAACAATATGGCCACGTTCTTCAGGATTGCTCAAATCACCCGCCAAAGGCAATATAACCTGACCAGAGATAGTTAAAATACCCATGCTGAACAATGATAGTGCCAGGATTATAAATGAAGGAGACAATGCGCATGCAACCAAAGTAACAATAGATAATAGCATTACAATAGTAATCAGTCTTTTTCTTCGAACAAAATCTCCCAAAGGCACTATAAACAAGATTCCTAATGCATACCCTATTTGGGTTGCAGTTACAAGCAGACCTCCACTGGCCGGTGAAATTCCAAAAGCATTTGTAATCTCAACCAGAAGAGGCTGAGCCCAATAAAGATTCCCAATAGCAAGACCGGAACATATGGCAAAGAGAGCCGCCAAAAATGTAGTCATCCTAACCGTTTCATCATTATTAACATTCATTTTCATATACAATTCTAAATAAAAATTAATATTTAAAGATAATGTGGCATCAATGCCATCTAAAACAGAGCGAACCTGAAGCTACTTGAAAAACACTAACAACTATCGAAATTAAAATCACATTTACACAATAGAGTAATCGTGCATCACAAATATATTATTGGAAACATAACATCTTATTCACATTGACTGTTAGGTTCAGATATTCTTTTGCATATAAATTAAATATATATCTATACTCCAAAGTGTTCAAATATCTTATCCATCTTGTCTGTGATTTTGACATCAAACATGCAGTAGTTTTCACATTTCATGCATTTTTCACATTCACCTGCATGATGTGACAGTTTCATATAATGTTCACCTGCAAGGTCATCACCAATAATGGACAAGTCATATAATTTTGAAATCATAGCTATCGGAATTCCATTCGGGCACGGTTGGCAATGTCCGCAGTACATGCATTGTCCTTCAAGATTAATCCCAACATCCCCTATAATTGAATAATCACAGTCCTTCGCATCAGCATCCAGATAATCTAAGCTTTCCTTAAGCTCAGATAATGAGGATATTCCCGGAAGAACAGTTATGACTGCCGGCCTGTCAAGGCAATACTGTATGCATTGTTTTGGAGTTAATTGAATATTGAGTGGACTTAATTCCTTATTCAATAGTCTTCCGCCACCATAGGGTTTCATTACGCTTATCGCAATCTTTTCTTTTTCACATTCTCTGTAGAAATTCATTCTCCTTTGATTTAATTCAAATGTATTATCATTCGATGCATAATCAAAGCTGGGGTTAATGCTCATCATGAAAAAGTCAATGTCTGAATACCCGATGAACTTGGAGCAAACTTCCGGATTATGTGAGGTCACTCCGACATGATTGATTAATCCCTCATCCTTCAGTTTTATTGCATAGTCTAGAATGCCGTTTTCTATTATTCTTTCATAATCACTCATTTCATCAACCGAATGAATCAGTCCGAAGTCTGCATATTCAACACCAAATGCCTTAATGTCCTCGTCTAAAACATCAATCATATGCTTGACATCTCTAGGTCTTTTGTATTCACCATTGATAAATTTTCCTGTCAGATGCATCTGTGTGTAGATTTTATCTCCAAAATCACTTATGGTGTCTCTTATAGGTCGTATGAACTTGTCTTCAACACGTATGCAGTCAATAAAGTTCATTCCACTGTCCAGACCATAGTCAAAGATTTTCCTTATCTCACATGGGTTGATATCCCGGATGTATCCTGTTCCAAAGCCCAACACACTTATCATTTCATTTGTCCGTGGGTGTTTTCTGTATTTCATGACAATCCTTATGATTGATATTTGAAGATTATGATAAGTATATTTTTACCAAGAGATGTAAAAAAATTAAATACAATAGCAGTTATAATATTTAACTATGAATAAGGATAGAGTAATTGCATTGACAGATGGAATCGTTGCTATTGCAGCTACAATTATGGTACTTGAACTGTCCGTTCCATCAGTTATAACTTTGGATGCATTAGTATCACAGATTCCAACATTGTATGCATATATTATCAGTTTTGCATTGGTTTATTTGTCTTGGAGATCACATCACAATGCTTTTGAAAAAGCGGACAATATTAACGGTAAGGTTTTCATTATAAATGGAATTTGGCTGTTTTTCATTACTCTGGTTCCATTTGTGACAGGTCTGATAGGAAATGATCCGAACAGCTTGCTTTCAACATCCCTGTATATTATAGTGATTTCTCTATGGACCCTTACTTTCCAATTTTTAGATAAGGCAATTGTTGATTGTAATCCCGGTGCTGAAAGAGATGAAGTCAGACATAACACACAGAGAATTCTTCTTTTCGGAAGTTATATTGTAGGATTCGCATTCTGTTTTATTATACCTATTATTTCAATAATAATTATCGGTTTGGCAATTTTATCCATGTTAGTCCAAATTTTAAGAGAAAACATGTCCTAATATGCTGTTGATAATTCAATAGTTACTTATGTTATCATAACTTATAAAAATTAATTAATTGTGAGGCTATAGCTCCTCACAAAATTCATCTATTTTTCTGTAAACATCATGCCATGGAGCGTAAGGCTCGCAGTCATCACTTGCATAACCTACAGGTAAAAGACAAATCGGCTTTATATGTTCTGGCAAATCGAAAGCCTTTGCAACTTCTCTTGAATCAAACAGTCTGACCCATACAGAACCTATTCCAATCTCCCATGCTTCAAGCATCATATGTGTGCAGACTATGCTTGCATCCATCTCACCGGTAGTGTAACCTTTTTCCATCGGACTTTTCCATGTTTTAGTCTCATCAGAGCATATTAAAAATACTAGTGGTGCATAATATGTTGAGGAACATACGGAACGGATTTTGTCAAGAGCCTCATCGGTTTTCAGAATATAAATCTTTTGTGGCTGGTAGTTTACTGCGGTCGGTGCCAACTGTGCAGCCTTTAGAATCAAATCGATTTTTTCATCCTCAACAGGCCTTTGTGAAAATGACCTGACGGAAAATCTCTCAGAGATTAGTTCCATAAAATCCATAAAACGTCTCCTTATTGTAGGGTATCTGAATTCTGGTTGTATGCCTTTGCAACGGCTTTCCATTCACCGTCAATTTTAAGCATCAAAAGAACATCAGTAAAATCGATTCTTCCGCCCCAGCTTTCCTCAAGAACTCTTACAACAGCAAGTGTTTCCTCTACAAGCAAAACATCAATTCTTGCATTGAATTCATCACCTGCAGCAACGCTGTCCACATTGTCATAGAACTGTTGGATTGATCCGTGCTCCAAATCACCGTCAAGATATCCAAAAAGAACTGCTTCATCAACGAAAAGTTCCCTTGCATATTTGCTGTTTCCTTCAGCTACGCTTTTTACAAATTTTTCAGCGGCATTTTTGACATTATCGTATTCACTAATTTTAGATCTCATGGTTTACTCTAAATCGAGTATTATTTAAATAGATTCCGTAATTCCAGAATTACTGATATTGATTTATAATAGGGAATGCAAAATATAATATTATGAACAAAGATGAGTTATGTCCCGTCAGAGAATCCCTTGATTTCTTTTCAAGAAAATGGGTTTTGTGCATTTTGATGGATATGTTCAGCGGATGCAAGCATTTCACAGACTTTCAGCAGTCAAATCCCGACATAAGCAATTACATATTGTCACAGACACTGAAGTATATGGAAAATGTAGGGCTTATTGAAAAAGTTGAAATCGATTTGAAGACACGAAACAGAACAGAATACCATTTAACTAACAAGGGACTTAAAGTGAATAGGATTCTTTTTGAACTGACACGTTTCTCTTTAGAAGAGCTTGAATCATCAAAGCTCAAGGAAAATGTAAAAAATGAAATGTTAAAAGAATATTCAAATTCCCTCAACATTACAAAATAACAACATTCACATTAACGGCAGCAATTCACACAAAGAATTACTTTTAAAAAGTATTTGATATATATTCCTTTTTAAAATCAGAACTGTTTTTAAATAACTTTGATGTTAATGTAAACTACATTACATTAAAATCATTATTAGAAATTTACTTTTAATTTAATTGACACTAACGTTAAGAATTATCTGAAATATTCTCATCATAGATTGCTGTTTGAAACATGCATTAGAATATTCAATTGAAAATTTTAAAAAAATAAAATCAAGATTTAATAAAATAGATTAGCTATTAAAGATTGAGATTACTTCAATAGCTATTCTAGACAGTGAAAGATAACCTTATTAAAAATAAATTATCTCTTTTAATTCATTAATTATCCAAGTATTGATGGAGAAATGAATAATAATACTCTGGTTATGCCAACAGAAATATTATTACTGGCTAATGATGAATTATCAATAAATAGATAATTAATTGGAAAGATAGGTTAAATATTTTCTATTTAATTACCTTTCTAACATTAGTAACGTATCACTAATCTTAGAAAGATAATAAGAAGGAAAAAGTAAATAACTATTTAAATAGTTATCTACTGTATGGCCAGTTTTTAATTACTCCAATTGTAACGGACCAAGTTTTGTCAAAGTCTTATGGAATTCCTCCATGGTTGTCTGGAATTTTTCTCCTTCAGATGCTGAAATCCATTCATGACGGAATCTTTCCTTTTCAATTCCAAATTCCTCAAGAATATCTTCTACAATTTTTGATCTCCTGGACCATTTGTAGTTACCTGCATCATAGTGGCAGTCCCCTATATGACATCCTCCAACAAACACGCCGTCTGCTCCTTCCTCGAATGCTTTGAAAATCATTGAGGGATTGATTCTTCCTGAACACATTACACGAATGATTCTGACATTTGGAGGATATTGCATACGTGCGGTTCCTGCTGTATCAGCACCACCATAACAACACCAGTTGCATAATAAACCTACTATTTTTAAATCATCTGACATTAATAATCACCCCATTTATAGTTCTACTTTATCTGGACTGTATAACGGAGGTTTTATGTCATCTGAAACTCCAGCTACATAGCCAGTTCTGTTATAATATTTTTTCTGCAGTTTGTCAAAAATCAGTGAAACAGGAATGTCCATTGGACATACATCATCACATTGACCGCAATCCACACAGCTGAAACTCATATGGGACAATCTAACACCCTGAAATGCTATTGGACTTGGTGGAATATTTGCATCATCACTGAAATATGACTTATTCAGTTCACAGTTTTCAAAGCACCAGCATATTGGGCAGATGTCACGACAGGCATAGCAGCTTATGCAGCGGTTCCATTCATCCATTTCACTGACTTTCGGATACATTGCATCCTGTGCTTTTCCAGCCATTTTCTTCATGATGCCTTCAACTTTTGCCCTTCCTTCAACAGCTGCATCAGCAGGTGATTTGGTTTCAAGTATTCCTGCTTTTTTAGCTCCGTCAATTAACTCTTGTCCTTTTTCATCATTGATTTCTATGAATGTCCATCCGTCCTCTGCTCCCCAGTTACCGCATGCAATATTTGCTTTTCTTGGGATTTTAACATCACATCTTTGGCAGTTGTCACGGCGACCATAACCTTTCTCTTCAAGGTCATGTATTTTTACGGCTTCTTCTGAGCCGTCAGCCAATTCAATAATGAATTGTCCTTTGTCAATTTCTTCAGATATTACATCATCAGGACCAGCTTCATAAAACAAGTCAATCATTTTTCTTCCAGATACCGGTGAAACTGTTCCCCCACAGTTCAATCCTACAGTAAATATGTTATCTTCATTGATTTTGTGTCTTTTAATCAGTTCCTGAATTGATCTTATGTCACATGGCTTTACTGCAACAGCAACCTTTTTATCATACAAATATTTTTGTATTAAATCTCCAACCATTGTTGGTGCACAGTGATAGGAACCTGCTGTTTCAATTAAATCATCGGAATCTGTAATAAATGTTGGAATTCCATCATAGACATCATCAACCGGTTTTAGGGCTAGAACTCCATCCACAATTTCTTCATCTAGCAGATATTTGAAGATGCTTGTCACTGCTCCTCCGCATTCTCCTGCTTTAAGTATTTCATCGTTTTGTGATTTTGCTAGAACGTAACTCATTAATCATCACCCATTTATAATTTATCAAGTACCTCAATTTCACTTAAAATGTCAGATTCAACAATTGTTGTGAAAGTTTGGGTTTCACCCATGGCATTTATGAATGATCCGTCTTTTTCAAGCCATGCCTTAACCGGTATGACAATGTCTGAGATTTCAGTAGTGCTGTTTTCACAGCATGCAAAGCTAATGATTTTTGATATTCTTGAGAAATCAAATTCAATTTCATCGACAATATCATCATTGAAAACAAGTAATAACTTAGTATTTTCCAGAAGCTCAATCATTTCTTCTTTTGATTTTGAATCTAAAAAGTTAAATGTTCCTTTTGTATTGGACTTGCTGTATACTGGTAAAACCTTGCAACCTGAATCTTCAACAGTAGACATTATTGCATCTAAATCTTTCTCGGAGTCAATTTTATTGAATATTATCAATCCGCCTTCATCAAGTCCATTCTTATAAGTCTGTAAAAATTCCTGAACAGAATCAGTTGAATATTCATCTGAAATGTTTTTGGTTACTGACTTTTCACTAACATTGGCACAAATTTTAGCGCCATTCTGTTTTGCATGAACTATCCTTCTTCCAATCAGAGGATTATCATATAATATATCTCCAATAACCATGATTGCCTTTGCATTTTCAATATCTTCATATGAAGCAATGCCGTCAATGTTTTTTAAATTGTCTGCATAAAATCCTATATTGTAGTTTCTGGATTCTGCGAAATTTTTTATTGCTTCGATTTCTTCAACAGTGTTATTGCCTGAACATATTACTGTAACTTTTGAAGCATCCACAGAAGATAATTCTTTTTTTACCACATCTATTGCCTTTTCCAAATCTGTTTTGGAATTGGAAACAGTGGCTGTTTTAATTTTATTTTTATATTCTTCAATGGAATTTCTTCCATTTAAACAATTTTTTCCCTCGTTTATTGGATGTCTTTTGTATGGAAAAGATCCAACAACTTCTCCCTGTTTTAAAACCACATTGATGCCACAACCAACACTGCATGATGGGCATAACGTGTGCTTGATTTCTAACATGTTACATCTCCAAAATTTTTAGTTAAAAAGAGTACTTTGAATAGGGGCACTGTCAAGCCCGAATGATTCCTCGCAATTTGATAAAATATGAGTTGATTGGCGAGTTATGGAAATCATATCCATGAAAACACTGCATGCCTTTTGAAAGATTATTTGAGAAACTTCCTCCTGATTAAATTCTTCATTGGAATTCAATTCAAGAATGCCTTCAATTTTAACATTAAAATCAAAGCTTTTCAATGATTTAATTAATATATTAAAATCGATATTTTTTGGATCTTTGTGAAGGTAGTCAATTGTCCAGTCAATATCCAAATTCAATGTAGAATTTTTAGGGTTCATGTCCTGTCTAATCATTCCGATTTTGTGCATATATATTTTCATTATTCTACTCCTTAACTATAATGTTAATAATTTTTATTAAAATTACTCAATTAAATGATTTAATCAAATAATCTATCTTATAGATGGTAGTAATAACCATATATACTTTATTAAAGTATTACTTTTGATTTAAAGTCTTTAATTAACAAATAAATAATTTTAAGAAGTTAAATTTTTTAACAGCAAAAAATATATTCCCTAAATTAACTTATTCAAATTCAGATTGCTTGGATTTAAAGAAGTAATACTTCTTTAAAAAAAGTAATTTTAACTAATCACTATCTAAATTTAATATAAGTATTTTTAAAAATTTTATTTAATTAAAAGATTAAAATAAGAAGTTATATTGAATTTTTAGTTAAAAAATGAATTATTTAAGTTAAATTAAGTTTTTAAAATTAGAATTAAAAGTTAATACTTTTTAATAAATTATTACTACTTAAAAACATATAAAATTTAAAAAAAGTATTACAAATGTTGAAATAAAAGAACTAAAAGCAATACAAAATATTAAAATAATTATGTGCATTATTCTTTGATGATTTCAACATTTTCCAATGATTCGATTTTATCAATTTTGTTATTTAAAAGCAGGAGAATTATCTCCAATGTTTTTCGAATCCCTTTTTCAGACCTTTCAAACAAAATATCACTATTATTCTCTCGTAAGTCTGCAAAAACATCAGTAGTGGTAGTGATTTCATATTTATCAGTTATAATACTTATTCCACCACGCCCTATGCCTGCAGTGGTTCCAACTGCAATGTCACAATCACTTAAATCCTTAACAGCCTGAGCCATGATTTTACTTACAGTTTTATCCCCCATTTCATCATAGACTTTAATGCCCTTGATTAGTTTTTCAGGCTTTGGAGGCTTTTCAACTTTTAATATTTTCTCAACAGCTTCAATTGTTGGAATGAATAAACTGCAGGTCACGCTAAGCTCATTATAGTCAAAATCACCATAAAAAGACGGATCTTTTACATATTCACATCCGAAACTACCTTCATAGCTCTGAGCTAGCGCATGCAGCTCCCTTCCAATTTTTCCATGGGTGAAACATTCAGCTGTTGCTATTTTTATCATTCTGATCTCTCAATAATTTTAATGCATTCATTGTAATGATTTTTGCAACCTCATCTAAAGTATATGGTGTTACTGGCTCATTATCTCTAATCAGTTTATTGGTTGTTAGAACCAAATGATTGTCCAATATTCCTTCTTTTCTTAGCTCTTCAACGGCAGGATTTGAATCATCATACTCTGAGATGTCTTTGATTTCGATATTTTCATCTCCAAATCCGAATATTCCTGCTGTTCCGATTGTTTTTGCTCCTCTTTCATGAGCATGTTTTATTATTTTTGCTGCAGTCGGGATTGTATTTCCTCCGGCAATGACTATGATTACCACATCACCTTCAATCAAATCGATGTTATCATCATCAATGTATTCCGGATAGCTTATGATATTTCTGAATTCCTCATCATGAGTGCATAACTGTTTTATAAAATCAGGTTTGCATTGTCCTATTTCAGCACCATAAAGTGTGAATATTACATCTCCACCACTAATCTTTTGACCGTCGAATGCACCTATTGTTTTAGGTCCGCCCCTATGAACCTGCATCAGGTTTATTGCAATTCTCAAACCTAATCTTCCACATCCTATGAGGTCAATTCTTCCTTTAGGAACTCGTCCATCTTCCATTTTTTGAATTTCATCTTTCATATTGTCACTTCAATTGTTCAATCGGTTTTTCATCAATAATCTCAATATTTATGTTAAGTTCATTGAGGATATCTTCAAGAGCATACAGTCCCGGAACTTCGCTTTCATGATGGTTCAAGTCAATCAATGTTATTTTCTGATTTTTAGCAAGGACTGCAGATTCCTGGGTCAAATCTCCGGAAATCAGAATATCCAAATTTTTAGTTTTTGCCAGTTTAATGTATTCTGGATTTTTAAGGCCGAAACCTGAAATTAATCCGATTTTTCTTATAATATAATCATCATCCACTTTGTTTACAATCCGAGCATTGCTGAATTTTGAAAGAACTGTTTTTTTCACTTCACCAAAGCTTTGATTGGATTTGCAGATTCTCCCGATTCCTGTTGAATCATCAAAATAATCAATGACCTCCAAATCAAGAGTTTCAGCTAATGCATCATTTGCTCCACCATCTATAATGTCCCAGTTTGAATGTATTGTGTAAGTTGGAGTTTTTGGAGTAAATAACGGTGGATGATGTGTTATAATCAGTGTATTTTCAAATTCTACATCATATTCAGGAAACAGATCCATGTAAATTTTAATATAACTGATTTCCTGATTTAAATCATAATCCTTTTTAAAACCGATTTCATCATTTTTTAAGGCTAATGATTTTGGGATTTTCTCGTCTATAAATTCAATTATTTCTTTGAGTTTCATGTAATCATTTCTGAGTTTATTTTGCTGATTTCTGCTTTAATTATCTCATCCAAATCGAATGGTTTGATTGTTGATACCTTAAATGCATTGATGTCAGTCTGTTGAATGAATTTTTCAATATCCTTTTGTTTGAATATGACCTCTTCAAAAAATCCCATTTCACATGCGCAATAAAGCACCCCTTCCATTTCAAGAAACCTGTTCAGGAGATTTGTCAGAATGCCAATTGTAAGAGTCATTGTCCCTGATGTTTTTGTATCTATTCCCTTGGTTTTTATAATTGCCTTATTCAAGCATTTTACTGCATCTAACCTTTCATGAATATTATTCTTCTTTTTTAATAAATCATCATTATCCTCAGCAACGGGATCTTCTATGACAAATGCATCCACATTGAGTTTTGAGGATTGCTCAGGAGTTATTCCACCAAAACCGGTTGTATCAATAACAATGTCACCGGAATAAATCAAATCAATGTCTGATGAGAATTCAACACGGTTTTTCAAATCCCCTCCCAAATCAGTATAAAGCAGCTCTTCAAGATGAGGGTAAATGTCAATCAACAATATGTTTTTATATTTCTCGCTTAATCTTTTAACGATTCCAACACCTGTAAAATAAGTCCCAATAACAATTATTCTTGTGTTAATGTCAATGTTCAGACTTTCAATATATTCAAAGACTGCTTCGGATTTTTTTGAAATTATACTGTTGAAAATATCAATCAATTTTATTTCAGATTTTATTGTAAACACTTCAGAGGTTATTCCAGTATCAACATTCATTTTTTAACCTTCTATTTTTTTAAAACCTATTTTTTCAAGGGCTTCGCAGGATTCCTTATAAACCGCTTCTTCTATTGATTGTTTATGAATCACATGTGATGGTGACATTCCTGCAGTCAGTATTCTGCCCTTATTGTCTATGAAAACGAGAAGAGACCCTGAACCCGGAATTCCTAAACGGCCTCTGGCGATTATTAAATCTGCATCGCTTTGGTCAAGTGCAATGTATGCCTTTGAAAGAGCTGGGATTCTGCTGGTATCTGCAGTGTTTGTGTTGATTTGAAGTATTTCAGCTTCAGGCAATCCGTATTCAGTTAAAACTCTGTTTAAAACTTGAACTTTTATCCCATTCTTATTTGGTATGCAAATCTTACTAGCATTTTTAATGTAATCGCGAATTTCTGCAATTTCTTCAGGAGTGTCTCCGAACCTGCAATTGTTTTCGGATTCCTCAAATGCATTCCTTATCATCTTTTCAAATGCCATATTATCATATATTAAAAAAAGAGATTAAATAGTTTGAGGTATCAAATCCAATTTTTGAATGACATTGACGACCTCAGAATAATTACCGTATTCAGGAGAACCAACTCCTTTAACTTCATGAGGATAATTGTCAGCTATAACTGTAGCCAGATTGTTTGCACCTGCTTTTAGTGAAAATTCTACGTTTTCGGGACCAACTGTTGGTGTAGGCATTGTAATTGTTATTTCAGGATACATTATTCTGGTTACTGCAACCATCTTCAATTGTTCCTTAAGTGGGAATGCAGGATGATTTTCCATTGGTGTTCCTTCATATGGATTGAATCCCATTATTGGAATTTCCTGAAGTGTTTTGAAATTGGATAAGTATCTTAAATGTTTTATTCTATCTTCTTTGCTTTCACCAAGGCCTAAAAGGAGTCCTGAAGATAATCCCACACCGGCATCGCTTACCCTTTTGCATGTGAGTATTCTCTGGTCAAGTGAATCTCCCGGTTTTCTTTGATAGAATATTTCCTCATTTATTGTTTCAAGGTTGCAGCAGATTGTATCTGCACCAAGATCAGCCAGTTCCTGCACTGATTTTTCAGTCAAGTCTCCTCCAACATTTACAAGGATTTCCAAATCAGACTGTCCTTTTACGATTCTGCATGCGTTTACTGCCTGTTTTCCTTTGTATCCGTATCCTCCAGAACAGCTTACTCTTGGAATATGTGCTTCTTCTATGGATTTGACAGCAGTCAATATTTCCTCATTGGATTTGTAGAATGCATTATAGTATCCTTTTTCAGAGGTTTCTTCTGCAAATCCGCAATATTCACATCTTGGCTGAATTTGGCATTTGTTTGTAAGGTGTACTGTAGATGTTAACTTGATTACTTTTGATTGACTGTCTCTTATGTCGCAAGCTATCTTGAACAATTTTTCCAAATCTTCATCATTGTCAATGTTTAACAATTCTAAAAATTCCTCATCACTTAATTCTTGTCCTTGTTTTGCTTTATCTAAAATTTTATCAATCAATTTTACACCTTACTATAAATTTTATTTTCTTTGAATAATTAATTAACTTATTTTTTAATGGCTACTTATATAACAATTAAAAAATAAGTTAAATGAATTGTTGATAAGAATCAACAATCCTAACTTATATTGTGTTTATTCGTCTTTTCCTAAGTAATCGAGTACAGTAGGTACGATTTCTGCTAAGGAACCGAAGTTCATGGAGTCAGCAGTACCTAATAATGCAGCAGGGTTTAAAGCATCGTCCATTTTGTCGATACCTTCGTTTTGCATTAATGCGGTTACTTGGGTTAAAGCTTCGTTAGCCATCATTTGTGCAAATCCAGCAGGTGCACCTAAGATTTGTGTAACGGTGTCTCTGTAAGCTAAGATACCTGCGTAGGTAATAGCAGTAACTGCAGAACACATGTCACATACAGGACCGACCATGTTTGCAGGTAATGTGAATGCAGATCCTCTTGCTTTTTGACCTAAGTCCATTAAAGTGTCGATTGAAGCTTGGTCTGCGAAACCTTCAGCGATGTAAACTTGTCCTTTCATTTCAGGTACAGCACCTGGGTGGTAGGAAGCTACGTTAACATCAGTTCCTAAGTCTTCGAAGATTTTGTTTAATCCGGTAGTAGGAATGGTACATGCATGAGTTACGATTGCACCAGGTTTAATAGCATCAGCGAATTTTTCGATGATAGCAGGTTGCATACCACCTTCAGGTAACCAGGTCATAACCCAGTCAGCGTCAGCTACAGCTTCACGGTCATCGTTTATACATTTCATACCTAAGTCTTCAGGGTGAGTGAAGTGAATTGCACCTTTTTCTGGTTTTGGTACAGTTTCAGCTAATTTTGCAACTTTTTCTCTGATTGCAGGCATTACTTCTTCAGGGTTTCCTGCTTTATGAGCTGCGATTACATCTGCGTAATCAAAATCATCTACAACAGTGAATTCTCCATCGAATACTGGGTCAGATACAACTACTTCATCTACTCCAGCTAATTCTAATAATTCTGCACCCATTTCAATAGTTGAATGAGTCATGGAAATGTTTTCTTTTCCAGTTGCTTCTGCAACTTCTACAGCTCTTGAGAAGTTGGTAATTCCACTTGCTGCATGTGTTCTGTAACATCCTGCACCTAAAATTGCTACTTTCATTTTTTTGTCTCCTTTACCATTATTTTGTTCGAATCTCTCTTTTAGTTTAGAAAGAATCATTTTTTTTGGTCTCCATTTTTAAATAAATTTATTTAAAAAAGTTTTACTACATGGAAAAATGATAAATTGCTTTCGATTTACAAAATTATGGTAGTTAATCCATGTAGTAACATGTATTATTTAAATAATAATACTATTTAAATCTTTACATCAAAGCTTTATTTTGTATTAACAATTCTATTATTTTCCATTTATTAGTAATACTCGTATTACTTTTTGTTTATTATTTTACAATAAAGTAATACTTTTTATTAGTCAATATAAGTTATTAAAAGTCGATTTAGGAAAACCTAAATCGAAACATATTTATTACAGATTTAACTGATTATATAATAGCTAATATAATTATTGGAGAATTTTTCATGTATGATTTAATAAAAAATGCGGTTCATGATGATGATGCGGCAATCGAAATATCAAAAATGGACAAGGACGTGACATCTGTTGTTGATGCAATTTCAGAACTTACATTGGAAGAGACAATGAAACTGGGAATGCAATTCAAGAGATTTCCGTTAGGATGCGATTTAACAGAAGTAGTTGCAGGAACCTGCGCATCAGATCTGGAACTGATGGACTTGCTTGGTAACTGCAGATTGGCAGACACAATCGGAGCACCAATACACATCTGTGCATATGCCTTTTCAGACATTGCAGAAAAGTTCGGCATGAGAGGCGTTGAAGTGATGCAGAAGGTTCATGAAATTGTTGATGTTCCACTTGACCTTGATCACTTTGGTGAAAACGGTGCAATGAGACTTCCGAAAAACATCAGCGGATGCGGAGGAGAATGCTACAATAAAGGCCCTGCATTTACGGAATGTCCACGTGGAAGAATCCATGAACGACTGATTGACAAGGAACTTGAAGAAAAAGACGATAAGGAAGAATGGATCAAGCTATCATCTTCCGTTGCAGTCAATGTTACTTCAGAACAGACCGGTGACGGTCATGCAGCACCATTGAGAGAAGCTGAAGACATTGCAAATTTGGCTAAAAAATACGGCAGAGGCTTGGAATCCATCATGTTTGTCGGTGACGGTTATGATGAGGTAATCACAGGTTTTGAAAAATCCATTGAAATCGGAGCAGATGTCATTGTAGTTGAAGGAGGTCCGTTCAACAGATGTGAAAACACAACAGAATCATTTGCAAAAACAATTGCCGCTGCAAGAATACTGTCTCCAGGAAAAGTAGTTGCAACCAACGGTGCATATGAACATGAAGTAAGAGCCGGCCTCAGATCAGGTTTGAATATGGTGATTACAGGTTTTCCAAAAAACCATCATGGATACATGTGCGGATATGAACCGGGAAGTGCCAGAAGGGGAAAGTTCGGACTTCCAAGAATCATTCAAATCATCAATGAGGAATTCCCAAATCGTGGACTGCCTGCCAAAAAGCATGATCTTTTGGCAATAGCAACTGCAGTCAAGATTGCAGGACCAGACTACATATATCCAAGAAAGATTGGAGCATACCATATAGGCGATGCACACTGGGCCACATTGGTTCACTCCAGAATGTATCAAAACATTGAACTTAAACATACACTAGATGAAATTGTTGGTCTTGCAGATGGAAATACTGTTTCATTGCATGGTGGAAGATTCATTTCATGGGTTATTGCAAATGAACTGGACAGATACGTTGATGAAATCATCATTTCAGATGTTGATGAATGGGTATTGAAAAACACTGTTGACAACCTTCAAAATGAATTGGATGCAACAATAATCGCTGAAAAAGATGACAAGATTGCAGCAAACAGTGCAAACTTCTCAATTGCTTCATCAACCATGATTCCTGTGAAAAACAATATTTTGAAAAAGGTTCCGAATGCTTTGACAATAGTTTGAATATATAATAATATTTTTTTAAGAAAAAGTAATTGATAAATAGTATTATTTTTAAAAAAAGTATTACTATTTATTTTTTACATTTCAAAACAGAATCCATTAATTACCAACCACAACACTTATTTTTAAAAATAAATCATAATCTGAAATAAATCTAACATTCAAAGATTCCTCAATGGCCAGTTTCAAAATTAATATATTTTTTACATTATCGGCAATTAATACTGAAGAAAAAATAAAAAATTTAAATGATTATTTTTTAATATAAAACATCTATTAATGTTTAAAATTAATTAAAAAAATATTAAGACACTTATATCCATTATAAGTCCAATTACATTGAGTAATACTTTAATAATATTTATATGGTTATTACTACTTAGTACTTTATAGATTATCATAGTTTTATGATGATTTAAATATGTCATGGCTCAATTATAAATTAGCCACCTCGTAAATAGCTACCTAACATAGCTATTTACACTACTCTATCTAAACAAAATTACAATTTTTATTGTCAAAATTGAAATTAATACACCTATTCTTATACATAGATTTGAGACAAATATCTCTCTTGAAATAGTTATTGAAGTTACTCCTCACTTTAATAACTATTTAACATGATTAAATTAATCTATTTATTATAAATGAAACTGTGTTCTGAGATTTCTTTAACAAAATCATCATCTTTAACTTCACCAATCAACAACCGCCAATCAGGATCATGCAATTCTGATTCCGTTTGACCATTTTCATATTAGTATTGGCATACTATGAAAATGGATAAGACCCCAAAGATAATCTTGATTGGATTTAAATTACTGATTTAAAGCAGACACTAACTCTTGGCAAGAAATATTAAAAATATATAAAGAGGATAATAAATCTAAAGTGTTATGTGGAATACCATTTATCCACATTAACTCTTTGTACTACATTCCTATAATTTTTAAAAGTTTTCTAATAAAAAATTCTCTAAATGTTTTTTAAATAGATAATATCAAGTTTATCCAAGATTAAACAATCCTTTTATATTATGGTTAATTTGACCATTTACGGCTTAAGTCAGTGTCATTAAATACAGTTTTTTCCTGACATTCTTTTAACTCACTTATGTTACCTCTAAAGAATTTTAAGCAGAAATCCTTTTTAGGATTGAAATTATCACAGTTTAAATGAATATTTTCCTGACAGTTATCACAACCAATGTCCATACCATGTTTATTTTTACAGCTTAATTCATCGTTATCATCAATATAACGGAATTCACAGTCGTTAAATATTATATCATTCATAAAATCCAAATCCTCCATTTTTTTAATGTTTAAAATATCATTATCAAATATTTATCTGAAATAATGTTTGAATTAATTTTGTATCAAAAAAAAACTAATTTAAATTTTTATGTTATCATATTCTAATCTGTTAATAATAGAATAAATAAATTATTATCCAAGTTATAATTTATTTTTTATGTCAATTATCTATCAGTGAACTTAACAAGAAAAATAAAAAATGGATTGGAATAAATCAAATAGCCTCCAATAAATACATAGAGTTCTTTTTGAAAAACAATCTGCTGGATTGAAAACGCAATGGATGATGACATCAGCGAACTGTCAAAGATAAGTGCAGAACTTACAAAAAATACGGTTCCACTATATGAACCGTGACCTTTTCCATATTAAAGGAGAAAAATAAGTTTTTCTGTTCATGAGAGAATTTGTTTTCCAACATTGTAAAAGCCATCTCCTGAAAATACATGTATGGCACCATAACTGTTGTATAATACATTTTTAAGTTTTGTTTCTTTATTATACAATTGTGTACTCCTACTGAAGTTAATTCCATTTAATCTGCTTTTTATTACTGAAATTACACTTCATACATTAATTTTTTTGTGTATACATCGTGCCAGAATATTGTTGCACCTTTAATTACAGGAGTAAATGCATCAAAAAGATCAAGGCAAGTATTTATTCTATCAAATCTAGGCTTTCTTTTATCTTCTCCTAAATAGCTGTGCTTGATGTTATACAGCCCAACATGATTGTTCAGCAAACTTGTCCTAAAATTAATCAGAATTCCCATAATAAGATTCTTTCAAAACTCTGTTGATTTAAAAAATTGGCCTTTCGATTGATTCAAAATCAAATCTTTGCAATACATTCATTATAAAACAACTAGTTTGATATTGAATGTTCTTTTTCCGGATTGAGTCAATGTTTTTTGAACTAGGTTTTCAATTCTGTTTTTTTGTTTGGAGCAAATGTTTTCCAATGTAATACTCATTTTACAGACGTCATTGATTAAAAGAGATATAGAAAAATTTATATAACAATAGTTATATAATAATACCAAATTAAAATAAAGTATTACAAATAGGTGATAAACATGACTGAAGACAAAATTCAAAAGATTGAAGACTCAAGAATTCCAAAAGGAAGAATTGATTTAATTGGTGTTGGAAGATTAGGATTGCGAATTGGTATTAACTTAATGCAAGCCCATAGAGGTGGACCGAAGATTATTGGCGCTTTTGACGGACAAGAAGTCTCAGGAGGTGACGTGATTTTCACACTTTTAGGAGCGGAAATTGGAGAATATAAAACCGATTTTTTAAAAAGAATCTGCACACATCCCGAAGAGTTTAGAAACATCGAAAGCCATACCGAATACATAACCAAAGAAAATATTGACTTGGTTCAAGGAGACATAGTGATTTTAATCCTTGCAGGAGGAAATACCATCCCTACTGCTGCAGAGATAATTAAACATGCACATCAAAGAGGAGCAAAAACTATTGGAACCGCAGGAATATTCGGATTCGGTGATGAAAATATCGAATTTAAAGATATTTCAGAATACGACAACAACAACCCTGCCATTGAAGAACTAAGAGCACAAGGCATAACTGAAAATCATTTAATCTTAACAACAAATAAATTGATTAGAGATAACGAGCCAGTGACTCCATATACTTTAGATGAAGTTGCAAAAATCATTACAATGAATGCATTGAAACTATTAAGAGATATAAACGATAATAGCAACAAATAATTGTTTTAGTCATTAATATGAGAGAATTACATGCAATAGCTAGGGATTGCGAAAGTAATTTTGGAAGAGTTATACTCAAAATCCAAATGAACATGACGATTTTGATTATAAGGAACTTTGTGTGACATGTGGCCTATTCATTCCTTCAATGGAATTGTATAAAAAATATCCAACATAAAAAAATCCATTAAAATCAGATAAATAGATTAAAGTTTATGATGAAGATGATACGATAGAAATCTCCATATTTTCTTGAATTTATGTTGATCATTAGATATGGAGATTATGTTTTTTTCGTTGAATACTGAACGGCATACTATCACAAAGTTAATAGATAAATAAAAAGAACATATTATGCTCTAGAACAACCTAGTTTGAGAATCAAAATAGTTTGGTTCTCTAATTTCCTTTACAACATCACATCTTTAACTTCACCATCAATAACGGTGAATCCAAATTATGCAACTTCTGATTCTTTTCACATGATTCATGTTACTGTTTAGCACAATACCATCAAATAATCCACTACATTAAGCAAAATTAGCTCCAACATTACGAAAAAAAGGAATAAAATAAAACTCAATAATTTCTGCCAACACTCAAACCATTAAAAAAAAAGTAGGTGAGAGATAAACTCTCAATGTTTTTTAATATTTTTATCTTTTATCCTCAGCGTTAGAATTAAAATAACTCCAAACACTATGGCCAATGCCATCATTACAGAGGCCATTGCACTCTGAATAATTATATCGGCAGTATTTACAACAACACTGTCTTGTCCTTCTAAAGTATCTAATTTTTGGAAGTAATCATAGACCTCCTGATGGAATTGCTCGTCTCCTGAATAAGCAGGCGCATAGGTATCGACTGCAGTACTAATACCTCCAATAACTCCAAGAATCAGAATTATTCCAATAATTGCAGTACCCATTGATGAACCTAATGTCTCACCAGTTGTAAGAATACCAGATGCGTTATTTTGGCTTTCAGCAGGAATATCGAATAATGCAACATCCGAACCTAAAGCCAGCATGAAACCAATTCCTGCCCCAAGTAAAAACAGTCCAGGAATTAATCCCATCATTGATATATTTAATCTAAATTGATAACTTAAAATCAGACATCCAACAATAGATATTATACATCCTATTGCTATGAGTTTCTTATGATTCAGTTTTCCAATTAATTTTGGAGCGAACAGTGAAAAAATAAGCAGAGCCACAGTGAACGGAAGTGAAGCCACACCCGTATCGAATGGATTTAACTGCAATACACTTTGGAAAAACAGAACCAATACAAAAAATGTTCCAGAGATTATAATATTATATAATAACTTGATAGATGTACCCAAACGCAGATTTTTGTCTCTGAATAACTCAACATCAAGCAATGGCACCTTGCCTGACCTTTTTCTTTTAAGTTCATACCATACAAAGATTGCCAAAACTATTAATCCAAAAATCATCTCGACAATACTTGTAGTAACATCCTTAGTCAAAGTCAAAATACCAAGCACAAGCAAAACAAGTCCTATACTGGAAATTATGGCACCAACAATATCCAAATCGTTTTTAGATTCAGTAGGTTTAAAATTAGGTATTTTATTTTGCATTACTAAAATAAATAAAATGAATATTAATTCAAATGCAAAAGTATATCTCCAGCTGAAATAAGTTGTAATAACTCCTCCAAGGAGTGGAGCAAAAGTATCTGCAAGTCCTGCCACTATCCCTAGAGTTGCCAAAGCAATTGTACGCATTTTGCCGGAATATGTTCCGCTTATTATTGAAACTATGGCAGGTAGCATTAATGCCCCTGCAACACCTTTAATCGCCGACCATCCGACAAAAAACATTATAACACTTGAACTCATTACTGCAGTAAATATGCCGATACCAAAAAGTGCAGCACCAATTAAAAACAGTTTCCTTTTACCAACTATATCCTGAAGTTTGGTACTGAGCAGTATCAACGCAGCCGTAATAAGAGTATTAAACGAAACAAGCATTTGAATAGTACTAACATCAGTATTCAAATCACTAACAACGTGAGAAATGCTAACATTCATGAATAAAGAGTCCAATACTATAATAAAAGAAGCACAAGCCACAACTATTAATGGAATCCAAGAATTTTCGTTAACCCTTTCATTCATCTTTATTAATCCTCCAACACATTAATTTTAACATATTTTACTATTTGATTTCACAATGATTAAATTTTTGGAGGGATTTTTATTAACTTTAAAAATTAAAATGTTTACAATAATATTAAGAATCCCAATCTCCATATTTATTAACTTTAAATAATTTTTTATTTAAAACTAAACTTTTAATTGGTTAAAATTTAAAATAATTTAGTTTGTGTGTCAATATAGCTTGGTTCACTAACTTCTTTTACAACATCCCTCTCTTTAACCTCACCAATCAATAACGGTGAATCTGGATTATGCAACTTTTGGTTCTTTTTGACCAGCTTCATGTTGGCATTGGCATAGCAATATAAAAATTATCTACTAAAAATCGAAATCTTATTTCGTAAATTACGATCAAAAAATGCCTAAAAGTAATGAAATTATCCACTATTTTTTAGAGAAATTTGTTTCAGTGGACAGTCCCAAATAACCATTTTCTTAAATTTCATCACCTAATAAAAAGTCAATTATGTTCATATGTTTTATTCCATCTCTAGACATGTTAAATTCATCCATACTCAATACATATGCATCATATTTATCAGGAATATTTAATAATGGAGTGAATTCCCGTTCTATTGTTTCATCAGAAGCTAAAAGATAAGCAACCTGAATATAAATTTTATTATTCTTATTTTTAGCTATGAAATCTACTTCCTTATTTTTAACCCAACCCACTTTAACTGAATATCCTCTTCTTAAAAGTTCAATATACACAATGTTTTCAATTATTCTAGGTAACCATTTATTATTTTCATCAACCAATGCCTGATGAAATCCATGATCCGTTAAATAGTATTTTTCATTTGTAGATAAGAGTTTTTTTCCAAGTATATCCTCACGTAACACCCTATGGCAAAATAGTGATTCAACAATGAAGTTTGTAAAATTATTGATGGTTTCTCTTGAAGTTCTTTTACTTTCAGATTTTAAAAAATTTGCTATACTTTTTTTAGAGAATGTTTGTCCAATGGAATTCATAATATAATAAACGAATCTTTTAAATGTGTCAATTCTTCTGATTTCATGTCTTGAAAGTATATCACTAATAATGATGGAATCATAGATGTCGAGAAGCGCATTGATTTTTCCATCTTCATCTTTTAAAGAAAGCAATGACGGCATTCCACCATATTCTATGTACTGCATGAAATATTCATATATCTTAATTTTATCCATTTCAATATTGTTAATTTCATTATGATACTTTAAAATTTCTTTAAATGAAAAAGGATAAATGTTTATATGAACATATCTTCCTGCAACCAATGTTGAAAGTTCAGATGAGAACAATTTTGAATTAGATCCGGTAACATAAATATCACAATCAAAAGAAACCCTATATGAATTAATTGACTCCTCCCATTCATCAACTAATTGAATTTCATCAAACAATAAATAGACCTTACCCTCAATGTCTTTAACCTTATCTAAAACAACTTCATCCAACTCTTTTGATGTCTTAATATGTCTATATTTCACATTTTCAAATGATATGTAAATTATATTCTCATCAGCAATACCTAAAACCTTTAGTTCCTCAATAATACTTTTTAAAAATGTTGTTTTTCCACATCTACGCAATCCAATAATAATTTTAATAAAATCCGTGTCCAAATAGTTATAAAAAACCTTAAGATAATCTTCTCTTTTAATCATGCAATCACATCTTAATAAGATATTAGATTCTAATCATATATAAATTTGTCAGTTATAACTTACAAAATTACTAAAATAAAAATAAATTAAAAATATAACTTACAAAATTACTAAAACAAAAATAAACCAAAAGTATAACATACAAAATATAAAATAAACCAAGAAATTTGTGATATAAATTCAAATTGAATTCAATATATTTTAGAGGTTTATTTAAAGTGATTCTAAAAAAATGATTTTATCAAAAATGATTCATGAAATTAATTAAAATAATTTCTGTTGGGTGTCAATATAGCTGGGTTCGCAAACTTCTCTTACAACATCATTATCTTTAACCTCACCAATCAGCAAGGGCGAATCCGGATTATGCAATTTCTGATTTCTTTTAACCAGTTTCATGTTACTGTTGGCATAGCAATATCTGCATCCATGAAGACAAGTATTGTATAATCCAATATCCCTTCCCATTAAACAGTTGCATTCGCGATTATGGTATTTTCCTTTAGGCACTTTCAAATTATTTCCAATAGCTTTTTCAAGTACCTGCTGGGTCATGCACCCTGTTGAGTCAAAGCCGAATTGGTCAAGCAATGTCCCCTCAACACATGTTTTCATCTGAATATCATATTTATTAGCTATTTTTGAGAAATTTTCACCAATAATCAAACGCTCTTCAGTTGTGACTTCACGGGCTTCGGGAAAGTTCCTCAAGACCTTCTGGTACAAATCGATGAAACTTATTGTACAGTCTGAAGTGTATTCATGCAATTGTGAAGCCATTTCCTCAAACTTGTCAATATGATAATCCAGAGAGTATTTTTCATTGATGAGAATCGGATCATATCGCCAGGATACGCTGTTGACTCCCAGATTATCGGACAATTCCTTGAATGTTTTGATAACTCTTTTGTAGCTTGGAACATTTACTTCAATGTCCTTATCATATGGCGTGATTGTCACAAACCAGAACTGTTTATAATCGGACAGTTCATCCAAATGCTTTACCAACGGCTTTGGATTTTTCGAGCAGAAACATAACACATCGACTGTTTTTGGATTGAAATTATATTTATAAAGTTGATTGTTATAAGGATTTTTAGAGATTACAAAACCTTCGTTGATGCGATTCAAGAACCATTTGTGAAAAAAAGCCGGAATGTCAGTTCTTGTACCTGAATTGATTATCATAAAAAAAAAGAAAAGTTAAAGAGACTATAAGTCTCTTCCGAATATGTGTACTGCTGCAGTACCACCAGTACCT
Source organism: Methanobrevibacter sp. (assembly GCF_017468685.1). Taxonomy (NCBI): domain Archaea; kingdom Methanobacteriati; phylum Methanobacteriota; class Methanobacteria; order Methanobacteriales; family Methanobacteriaceae; genus Methanobrevibacter; species Methanobrevibacter sp. The sequence continues at coordinate 55,535 of NZ_JAFUHT010000054.1, read as the reverse complement.
CCAATGTTGTGAGTCATACCGATTTCTGCACCGTCTACTTGACGTCTGCCTGCTTCTCCTCTGAGTTGCCATACGACTTCAGCAGCTTGAGCAATACCAGTAGCACCTAATGGGTGTCCACGTGCTTTAAGACCACCGGAAGTGTTGATTGGGAAGTCACCATCAATTTCAGTTTGTCCTTCTTCGATAGCTATTCCACCTTTACCTTTTTCAGCAAATCCAAGGTCTTCAACTGCTAATAATCCGTTGATTGAGAAACAGTCATGCACTTCAGTCAAGTCAATGTCTTTGGTTGTTACCCCTGCCATTTCATAAGCTTTTCTGGAAGCCACTTTTGTAGATTCAATGGTAGTTAAATCTTTTCTGTCATGTAAGGTTAAGGTTCCGGAAGCTTGTGCAGAAGCTTTTACATAAATTGGAGTGTCAGTGTATTTTTTAGCATCTTCAGCAGGCACCATAACTACTGCTGCTGCTCCGTCACTTACCGGAGAACAGTCAAGAAGTGTTAATGGGTCTGCAACCATTGTTGAGTTCAATACTTTATCAACTGTAACTTCAAATGGGAATTGTGCATTTGGGTTTTTGGATGCATTTTTATGGTTTACAACTGAAAATTGTGCCAATTGTTCACGAGTAGTACCGTATTCGTGCATGTGTCTTTTTGCAATCATTGCATATAATGATGGGAAAGTAGCACCTTGTTGAGCTTCCCATTCCTGGTCGGATGCTGTAGCAATTGCTGGTGTTGCATCCACTACATCAGTCATTTTTTCCACACCTGCAGAGATAACAACATCATGAAAACCAGATGCAACTGCCATAATTCCTTGTCTTAATGCAAGACCTCCGGATGCACAAGCAGCTTCTACTCTTGTGGTTGGAACCGGATTAAGACCTACATGGTCTGAAATAAGTGCTGCAATGTGTTCTTGTTCTACAAATAGTCCTGAAGACATATTTCCAACAAACATTGCTTCAATATCGTTACCGTCAATTCCTGCATCAACTAAAGCTTTCACTCCAGCTTCAGCAATTAAATCTCTAAAGGATGAATCCCATAATTCACCGAATTTTGTTTGTGAAACTCCTATAATCGCAACATCTCTCATATTTAAGCCCCCTTACATTTTAATTTTACCTTTGAATTTAGCATACACAGCATAATCAACATAGGTTTTTTGATCAATGATATCTTGTGTTTTTGGAGCTAATTCTCTTCTTTCCTCAATTTCATCTTTAACAGTGATTGTGAAACCGTCACTTCCTGCACCTGAACCGTATGAGATGACAAATATGTTGTCACCAGGTTTAGCAACATCCAAAATATTGGATAAAGCCAATGGCACTGCACCGGAATAAGTGTTTCCAATATTAGGAGTAAGTAATCCCTGTTTGATTTGTTCTGATGTGAATCCTAATTTTTTACCAGCCCTTAAGTAGAATTTACCGTTTGGCTGGTGGAAACATGCGTAATCGTAATCTTCAGGTTTTGAATCAGTTTCCTCGAATAACATTTTTGCTGCACTTAAAACATGCTTGAAGTATGCAGGTTCACCTGTGAAACGTCCACCATGGGACGGATAGTCCTGACCTTCCCTTCTGTAAAAGTCCGGAGTATCTGTTGTAAAACTGCATGTGTGATTGATATCTGCAATGGTATTTTCCTTACCTATAATGTATGCAGCACCACCGGCAGATGCAGTGTATTCCAAAGCATCCCCAGGAGCACCTTGAGATGTATCAGCACCAATTGCCAATCCATATTCAATCATTCCAGATTCAACAAGACCCATAGTCATTTGAATACCTGCTGTTCCTGCTTTACAAGCGAATTCCAAATCAGCAGCAGTTAATTTTGGAGTTGCACAAACTGCTTCTGCAACAATTGAAGCAGTTGGTTTAACTGCATATGGATGGGATTCGGAACCTACATAAACAGCACCAATCTTTGATGGATCTATTTGAGCTCTTCTAAGAGCATATCTAGCAGCAGTTACTGCAATAGTTGCAGTGTCTTCATCAGCAGAAGGTACGGATTTTTCATTAACGACTAATCCGTTTGATAAAGCAACAGGGTCATCTCCCCATACTTTAGCGATTTCTTCTACTTTAATTCTATATGAGGGAACATGTGCCCCATATCCTACTATTCCTACCATTAAATCACCTTAAATAATAATCTTAAAAGTAAATTAAAAATTAATTTAATTATTATTATTATATTTTTATTATTATATAAAACTAACTAAAAATAGAGTATTTTTTAAACAAAATAAGTATTTTAGAAAAAGAAAATATTTCAAGATGCAGTTGCCGGGATTCGAACCCGGGTTGTAGGCTTGGAAGGCCCAAGTAATAACCAGACTATACCACAACTGCATATAAAAAATGCGCCGTCCGGGACTTGAACCCGGGTCACTAACGTGGCAGGCTAGTATCTTAACCAGACTGGACTAACGGCGCATAAAAACTAACAACAAATAAACTTATGTTTTAATTATATATAAAGGTTTCGTTTTTTAATGAAAAAATGAAGAAAAATTAGATTTTTACTGCAGTAATACAAATCCAATCATTCTCTTCATTGATATATGCCTTGAAATCTTTAAAGCCAGTTTTTTCAAGAGATTCCTTTAAAACATCCTCAGAATATATTTTCATATCTAATAATTCCACCAGATCATCATATTTTTCCATTTCACCTTCACGATAAACGGCTTCATTACAGAAAAACACCAAACCTCCTTTCTTAAGAACCCGGTTAACTTCCTTTAAATCATTGATGAAATCCGGCCAGAAGTATATTGTCTCAAAACCGGTTACAATATCAAATGTTTCATCGTAAAACGGCATGTCAGAAACAGATCCCTTAAGGACATTGACAATACCTCTGTCAATTGCATCCTGGTTTAGTTTAATTGATTTTTCAACGCTGACTTCTGAATAGTCAATTCCGACAACACGGCCATTTTCAGAGATTTGTTCTGCAAATCTTTCAATGTTTCTTCCGCCACCACATCCTATATCGAGGATTTTGCTGTCCTTTTGGATTTCAAAATGGCTTACTCCCCACTGCGCCATTGACTCATGGGACTTGTTCATCCTGTCAAGGATTTGATGGCCCAATTCGCCAACAGGTTTTCTTGCATTTTTAATAAGTTCCTTGTCTTCAACATGACGGCCAGTATTAACCTTATCATTATCACTCATATTATCACTTTTTCATTCCTTTTCTTGTTTTAATAGCCTGTCCGGTTTCAAACTGTTCTATTTCACAAGCACCAAGCAGTGCTTTACCGTAAGCAAGCAGCTTATCCTCCTCATTAACTATCAGAACCTCATCTTTAGCACGGATGTTTTCATCACATTCCACTACAAACTTGCAGAACACACTTTTACCGTCAAGTGCAAATGGTTCTGAGTCCTTATTGACCACAACACGATTTTGAGGATAAGGCATTGCATTGTGAAGTCTTTTTGCACCTTCTTTTGATAAAATCAGGTAAGAATCAGATGCCCTCATATTAACAAGCAACACTTTATCATCGTAGATGTGTCTGATTTTTCCTGTTTTTTTACTTTTTTCAATGTTAATATTACCTGTAAATAACGCTTCACCTGCTCCAACACCAAATTGGTAATCTGCAATGGCCTTAATTTTTTTAACATCATCTTTTTTATATCTTATTTCATCTGAGGATATGCATTTATTGTACAATCCAATTTCCAAATCCCTGATTACTCTTGAATGAATAAATACCTGTTCATAGTATTCAACAAATTCATTGACAAAATCTTCAATGAACTCGATACTGTCCACATCACGAGTTTTAGGAGCATCATTTTGACTTAGAGGGTATACTTCATCAATTTCCAATGGAATCAATCCGAATGGAATATCCAATACCATAAAGTCTGTGTTTTCCAAGTCAATTTCCTGTTCTGCACCATAAATATAGAATTCACCCAGTTTTCCAGATATGAACTTGGAGTATGGCTTTCTTGTTGGAGGTAAAATTACCAAATCACGTTTTTTAGGCATTTTGCGTAGTTTTTGCATGTGCCTTAGGACTTCCGGCCTGCACAATGATTCCGGACCGGTGTAGAAAAATGCTGATTTTTTGCTTCTCGGATCATATTTTTCCAAATCCTTGGAATAATTTCCAAGCTGTCTTTGAGCTTCAAGAAGTGCAGGATGAGCTCTGCATCTTTCCTCAACAAGTTCCATCAAATTACCATCATATATTGCCTGTCTTATCAATCTCAACTCTGCAAATGAAACATGCAGGTTATGTTGAGCAATCAAATCCCTTCTTTTGTCCTTAGGCATTGCCCTTAAATCGTCTGGTGTGTATTTAGTACACACTTCACATGAACATGGCATTTCCTGAAGGTTTTCAAGTTTGAATGTTCCTCTTGTTGACAGTAGCCTGTCATCTTCTGCATACAATATGTAAGCTGCTGAGTCAAACAAGTCACATCCCATAGCCACACAAAGGGCAAAAATCATAGGATGGCCAGCACCCATCAGATGACGTGGAACAGTGTCTGAAAGCTCCTTCATTGAGTTCATGACAACATCAACCAGATCCTTGTAGTGATATGACTCCATCAGCGGCACAACTGCGCCTATAGGATATAAGTCAGCATCCAATTTGGACAATTCCCTTGCACATTCACGTCTTAAATCGAGAAATGTTGATCCCTGAACTACTGAATTTAAAAGCATTTCCATATTCTGTTCTTTTTTATAATCAATTGCCTCACGAGCCCTTTCAAGAGTAATTTCCATATCACTTTCCGCCTTTTCCCTTTCAACAAAAGGAGCAGTTGGAATGTCCAGACTTGTTCCGATATCAGTTTTAATCAGTTCCTGAAATTCAATAACTTCCTTGTTTGTTATTTCCACATCCCCATAGACAGACAATTGAAATGAACCTGAATCAGTCATTATCGGCCCGTCAAAGTTGATTAATTTGTGAAGACCTTCATCAATGGCTTTTTTCTTTAGCTCTTCATCTTTATAAATTAGATAAGCATTGGTTATTACGATATCTGCACCGTATTTACCTACATCCAGAGCCTGTTTACGAGGATGTATTACAGGCATTAATGCAGGAGTTTTAACATCACCATGTTTGGTTTTTAAAACTCCAACACGACCTTTTCCATCTTTTGCTTTTATCTCAAACATTTATTTAACCTTACTATAATTAGTTAAAATAAGATTTAAATTAGAAATTATATAAATTTTGCTCACAAAAGACTTTAAAAATGATATCTGCTTGTAAAAAAATAAGTAATTTGATAAATTGTATTGAAATTAAAAATTTTAAATTATCTTGAAACAGCCATGAAAAATGTGGTGAAAAGACTATATGCCCACACAATCAATGAGATACATGCCACAATAATGGAAATCAAACCGAAAGAATATATTGCAATCAGACACAATATCAACCACAAAAGTATCAGTCCTATTCCTAAGGTTAAATTTCCAAGATATGCTATGCCCAAACCTGCTATGAAAAACGATAATACCAATGAAATTATCATACTTGCCATATCATCACAACCTATGCAGGTTCATTGAAATAATCAAATATTTAAAGTTATAGTAACTAAAATATCACCAGATAAAATGAGTTATGAAGATAGTGCTAGAGTTATTAGCGACGATATTTTTGATTTGGTAAATGAATATTTCGACCGTGAAAGAAGTGGTCGAAATAATGAAAGTAGACTTAATTTTTTTGATACTTACAATGATTATTTTGTTTTAACTGATGATGGATCCTATTCTATTAAGTCTAAAGAAATAAATCATAAAGTTGAAACATTACATACATCTAGCGGTGCGATAAGTGAGTCATTTGAGAAATTCATCAAGCCTATGAAATTTGATTATGACTCAGACATTGCGATTTTAGACATATGTGCAGGACTGGGCTACAATTCCTCAGCTGCAATTGCTGATTTTATGAAGAATTCAGATAAAAACTTAAGAATAGATATGGTTGAAATATCCAAGGCAACATTGGCATGTGGACTTTTAGTGCCCTCACCCATTCCAGAACATGACATAACAAAAAAGGCAATCGAAGACGAGTTAATCACACAGGACTATGCAACATTAAGTCTTGAAAAAACTGAAATGCCCGAAAACATCAATATAAACGTGTTCATTGAAGATGCAAGACAAACCGTTCAAAAACTGGATGACAACAGCTACGATGCGATATTTTTAGATCCTTTCAGCCAGAACATGGCCCCGGAACTGTTTTCACTTGATTTTTTCAAGCAATTCAGAAGAGTTATTAAAGACGATGGAATAATTGCAACATACACCTCATCCGCACCAGTCAGGCAAGCATTTATAGAAGCCGGATTTTACATTGGACTTGGACCTATATTTGGAAGAATGCAGGGAGGAAGCCTGGCTAGTCCAAATCCATTAATGCTTGACTACTCACTTCCAAAAAATGATGAAATAAGAATAGCACTATCCGATGTTGGAATACCATTTAGAGACCCCGGCTTGAATAATGATAGTGATTATATTCTAGAAGCAAGAACTGAAGAGCGCCACAATGCACGACACAATACCAAAATCTCATCAGCCGTAAAAACACCAATATTTTTAGGTCAGGAAATGGAAGACGAGAAACTTAAAAGGCGTGTTGAGCGTAATTTGGCTAAAATGAACATTCCATCCACAACTTCAAAGGAAGCAAATTACATTGTTGAAGTTGAAAACGACTACACAGAAAAAACAGACTTGAAAAATAACTCAACAACCAGAATTTTGGAAATGAAAAAAAGATTAAAAAAAGTAAAAAATGAAAAAATTAAATTTTAACATAATTTCCACTTTTAAGTATGTATGCAACTTCTTTTGATGACTTGACAGGCCCGTCAATCAGAGTCAGATGATACGGATGATCATTAGTCACATGTTCCAGACCGAATATCGAAAAGTCACAGTCACAATCTGCACAGAAAATCATACCTTCAGTACTTCCAGGTTCCCTATGACCGGTTGCCGGGAAAATACCTACTTCAGTGGTTTCATCTCCAGCCCAGAAGACATCCCAATACAGGTTATGGCCTCCACAATAAGGACATGTTCTTTCAAATTCACACATGTACCATGTATAGCCATACTTTGACTGTTCGCCCGGAGCGGATGGCCTTCCAATTGCCAAAATGGTTTTACCATCTTCAGAAACACCATATTTACTATAGGCAACTCCCATTTTATCTGTTACAACAGTAATCTTACAGTTAACCTTATAGCCTGTACTTAAATCCTTACAGACAACACTATATTGTCCAACAGGAAGTTTAAAGTCAACACTTGCAAAACCTTTGGAATTAGTTTTAACAGTGTGTGAAACTCCATCAATGGTTATCTGCATTTTGGTATTCTTTGCAATCTTACCGTTTTGCTTTAAAAGCTGTGCCTGGAAAGTGGAGGATTCATTAGCGATTGCTCCAATATCATGGGCCTTAATGGAAGCCAGCTTGACGGTGACCTTTTTGCTTAATGTATATTTGGTATAAGGGTCAACAGACTTGAAGACATAGGTTCCTTTACTTAATTTGAACTTGACAGTTGCGACACCTTTTGAATTTGTCTTTACAGTCTTTTTAGAACCGTCAACATAAATCTTCATCTTTTTGTTTGCTGCAAGTTTTCCATTGCTTTTGTGAAGAGTAACCTTAAAATAGGAATATGTTCCTGTAAATACGGTCATTGAATTTGCAGACAACGGTGCTAAAACAGTAATCTTGTTGGTTTTTTTCTCACCGGTTTTTGGATTGATTGACTTAATCTTATATGTTCCCGGTTTAGAAATGACCTTAATGCTTGCTACACCTTTAGAATTTGTTTTTTTGGTATAATAAGATCCTTTCAAGTAAAATTTAACATACTTCTTTTTAAGAAGCTTGCCGTTTTTGTCATAAAACTTGGCAGTAAACTTTTTAGAACCTTTATAATACTTTTTCAAATCAGATGTTGCAATAGATGACTTAACAGTTATCTTATTGGAAATCTTATAACCGTTTGGATGAACTGCATAAACTACATAATTTCCAACTTTTAAATCAAGCTTTAAACTAGCTACACCTTTAGAATTTGTTTTTGCAGAGTAAGTTTTACCTTTTAAAATAAATTTAACCTTAGTATTTTTTAATGCCTTACCCTGTGAATCTAAAAAAGTGGCTGTGTATTTTTTTGAGCTTTTATATGTTTTAGAAACATCTTTAGCAATTATAACCGGCAACACCTTAATCTTATTTTTTGTAGTGGTATTGCCATAACTTACTGATACCTCATAATTATTAGGATTTAAATCTATTGGAATGCTAACTTTACCATTGGAATCGGTAGTTTTTACATATGTAACCCCGTTTAAAACCAGAGTAATGCTTGCATCTTTAACCGGATTATTTCCATTGGATAAAGTTACCTGATAATTAGATCCACCCTTATAATACATACTTACATCACTGCCAGATAAAGAATAAGAATCATCAGCTGAACCAGCAGCACTTTCATTTGCGGATAAAACTCCTACATCACCCGATGGAGGTTCCTCATCCACTTCACTAGTAATTACATCATCTGTTGAGTTAGAATCAACTGCAGCTACTGCAGATACAGATAACATAAAAACTAATGTAATTAAAAATAAACTAATTTTTTTATTAAACATACGTTAACTCCATTTAACATTTGTTCGTGTTAAATTATTATAAGTTTAATGTATAAAAAGCTTTTGATTTTTAAAAAAACCTCAAATAAGCCCAATTTTAAATAAATAAGACAATATAAAATAATTTTGATTATCAAAAGGTTAAACTGAATGAAATTAATATCAAAAGACCGAACCTATTTAAAATGAACAATATTCAAAAAAGATAAATAAAAACCCAATTTAACAAACAAAAAGAAAAAATACTGCAATCAAATCCCCAATAATCATTATACAAAATAAAAAAATGGAAAAATAAAAAGTTTTTTATAAAAATAATAAATTTAAATAGCCTAAATCAGATTTAAGCTATAAAATACAATTATTCAACAGTCACACATTTTGCCAAGTTTTTAGGCTTGTCAGGGTCATGACCTTTCTCAAGAGTAATGTAATATGCTATCAACTGCAAAGGTACAATGTAAACCAAAGGTGCAATAATTTCTTTAACATTACCATTTATTGGAATAATGTCATTCACTTTAGCTTTTAGGGATTCGTCATCTGCAGACCCAATAGCCAATACATTAGCACCACGGGATTTGACCTCTTCCAAATTACTAATTGTTTTTCTGTAATTATCCCCCGGAGGTATGATGACAACCACAGGTATTCCCTCATCAATTAAGGCCAAAGGACCATGTTTGAGTTCACCTGCAGCATAGCCTTCCCCATGAATATAAGTAATTTCCTTAAGCTTCAATGCACCCTCAAGTGCAGTAGGATATGAATAACCCCTGCCCAAATAGAAGAAGTCACGAGCATAATTATATCTTTTTGACAATTCTTTAACTAAATCAACACTTTCTAAAGCATCATCTATGAAATCCGGAACATTATCCAATTCTTTTAAAAGTTCAACATTTTTGGATATCAATGCTGCAAATAGATAAATTGCAGTCAATTGTGCAACATAAGTTTTGGTTGCTGCAACACCGATTTCAGGACCTGCCTGAGTTTGAATAACATATTTTGCCCTTCTTGTAATGGAAGAGCCTGCAACATTAACAATACCCAGTGTCTTTGAAGTTTCATTAGCAACATCCAATGCTTTTAAAGAATCAGCAGTCTCACCGGACTGGGAAATGAATATGACCAATGTCTTATCATTTAAAGTGTTGGCTGAATACTTAAATTCAGACGCCAGAATTACATCGGTTGGAATGCCTGCAAGAGATTCTATTAAATATTTACCTGTCAGGGATGCATGATAAGATGTACCGCATGCAACAAAACAGATTCTTTGAATGTCTCCAGCATCATCAATAATCTTTTGAATGTTGTCCTTTTGAGTCAAGGTATTTCTAACAGCAGTGGCCTGTTCGTTGATTTCCTTAATCATGAAGTGATCATAGCCTTCCTTTTCAGCCATTTCAGGTGTCCAGTTGATTGTGTCAATCTCCTTGTTGACAACATTATCAAATTCATCATGAACAACAACACCTTCCCTGTCCAAAATGACAATTTCTCCTTTTTCAGGATAAATTATATCACGGGCATATTTTAAAATAGCTGGAGAATCAGATGCAAGGTAATAACCGTCATCACCAATTCCTACAATCAATGGAGAATCCTTACGTGTTGCAACAATCTTATCAGGTTCATTTATTGAAATTGCTGCAATTGCATAAGCTCCTTCAATTACATCGATGGTTTTTCTCACAGCATGTTCCAGGTCGAATTTTTCAGCCATGAACTTTTGAATCAAATGTGGAATGACCTCAGTATCAGTATCGGATTTGAATACATGGCCTTCCAAAATTAGTTTTTCTTTGATTTCCAAGTAATTTTCAATAATACCGTTGTGAACAACAGCAACAGTATTCTCCTCATCAACATGAGGGTGTGAATTTAATTTTGAAGGATCGCCATGTGTTGCCCATCTTACATGTGCAATTCCAAAGTTTCCATCCATTTCAGTAAGGTTTAGTTTTTTATCCACTTCAGCAATTTTTCCTTTATCCTTTTTAATATGGATTTTACCTTCACTGAAAGTAGCCAAACCGATAGAATCATAACCTCTGTATTCTAATTTAGATATGCAATCAAATAAAATTGGTGCAACATCCCTATCTTCTTTTAGTATGCATCCTACAATTCCACACATCTAATCACCTTTGATAATCATAAATTTCCTTATACATTTTTACAACATCCCCAATTATCAAAATAGCAGGAGTGATGATTTTTTTATCTGAAATATCACCCAATGTACCGAATACCAAGTTTTCATCAGGCAATGTTCCACTTTCTATAGCGCAAACCGGTGTGTCTGCTGAGCGATATTTCATAATTTCAGCAGTATTTTCTTTAATATTTCCAATACCCATCAGTATCACTAAAGTATCTGCAGTATAATCCCAGTGCACCTGACTTTCAGGCTTTGTCGGGTCTTCATGACCGGTTACAATAGTAAGAGATGTGGCAACTGCCCTGTGAGTTACTGGTAGTCCGAGAGAAGTTGGTGCTCCAATAGCTGAAGTTACACCTGGAATTACTTCAAATTTGATATCATGTTCCATTAAAGCCAATATTTCTTCCCCACCACGACCAAAGACAAAAGGATCGCCTCCTTTAAGTCTAACGACATTTTCATGATTTTGAGCCTGTTTTATGATTAACTCATTGATTTCATCCTGAGTTTTATAATGCTCACCTGCTTTTTTACCAACATATATTCTTTCAGCAGTTTCCGGAGCATGAGCCAATATTTCTTCATTAGCCAAATAATCATATAAAACTACATCAGCTTTATTCAATGCTTTAACAGCTTTAAGAGTTATTAAATCAGCATCTCCAGGTCCTGCACCAATTAAATAAACTACCATTTTATCACACTATAAGAATCCTTTAAAGAAATTTAAACCATCATCTGAACCGAATATTTCCTCACATGCTCTTTCTGGGTGAGGCATCATTGCACAAACAAGACCGGATTCATCACAAACACTTGTGATTGCTTCCATAGACCCATTAGGATTTTTTCCTTCAAATTGCAATACGATTTGATCCTGGTCTTTTAACAAGTCAATATCTTCTGTGTAAAACCTTCCTTCTGCATGTGCAATAGGAAGATCGATGATTTGGTCTTTTTTAAATGCTTTTGTAAATGGAGTCCTGTTTGTTGCAACTTTTAATTTGGACCATTCACAATTAAATTTAGGAGTTTCGTTTGTAATGAAAATTCCCGGAACAAGACCTATTTCACCTAAAATCTGTGCTCCATTACAAATTCCTAAAACCGGTTTTTCTTCTTTAACCAGTTCTTTAATACCATCAATGACCGGTGTAATTGAAGCCATTGCACCAGCTCTTAAATAATCACCATATGAAAATCCACCAGGAATTACAATACCATCATAATCTGTGAGCTTCTCTTCACTCCACCAAACATATTCTGGGCTGAGACCTGCAAGTTCACATGCCTGTGCAACATCACGGTCACAATTGGTTCCCGGAAATCTAATTACTCCAATTTTCATATTTTCACCTATTTACCGCAAGCGGAATTTTGTGGAATAACATTAATTTTATAATCATGAATAACAGGATTACAAAGTAATCTTTCACACATGTCAGTAGCGTTAGCTCTTATGACTTCCCTGTCTTCACCTTCCATTTGGAATGTGAGAATTTCTTTTGTTTTAACATTACTTACCTCATAACCTAAAAGTTCAAGAGATCTTTCAATTGTAGTTGCTTCAGGGTTTAACATACCACTTTTTAGAGAAATTTTAACTTCAATATCAAATAACATCTAAATCACCTTTTCATCATCTGGAATGATTCTATTATAAACTTCTATGTAAGCTTCCATAACTTTGTCATCTTTACCTTTTCTAAATAATTCCTTATCCAACATTTCCAAGGTTTCACTGTCCCATAATCTGCATCCGTCAGGGGAAATTTCATCACCTAACAAGATATTTCCGTCTTTATCTTTTCCGAATTCGACTTTATAATCAACCAGTATTATTCCTGCATCTGCAAAGAATTTAGTTAAAATGTCATTGATTTTTAATGCTTTTTCGGTCAGAATATCGATTTCTTCTTGAGTAGCTATCCCTAATGCTTTAATAATAGAATCATTTAGCATTGGATCATGGTATTCATCTGCTTTGAAATCCATTTGAACAATTGGAGGTTCAAGTCTTGTACCATCGGCAATTGGGTATTTACGAACTAAGCTACCTGTAGCTATATTTCTTACAATAACTTCAATAGGAATCATATCAAGTTTTTTTGCAAGCATTACATTAGGTTGTGGCAAATCAATGAACTGTGTTGCAACGCCGTTTTCTTCTAAAACTTTAAATATTTTAGCAGAAATTACAGCATTATATGCTCCTTTATCATTCATAACTTCTTTTCTTTCACCATCACCAGCAGTCATGTCGTCTCTAAACTCGATGATAACTTCATCGTCGTTATCGGTAGTGAATACACTTTTCACTTTTCCACTGTTAATTAACTCTTTTTTGTTCATGATATCATACAAAATTATTAAATTATTATATTATAATTTTTGATTGAAATATTATATAAAAGTAGTTAAAAATAGAAAAAAATAGTAGTTATAATTTGTTAATTGGAATTCCCACACATTCTTCACGAGGAAATTTCATACCATTTAACAAACCATTCGGAAGTTCTGACAGCACAATTACTGGAAATTCATCCGCAGGATTTATAAACAGTTGATGTGTGACATCCTGTCTGGTTTTAACTACTATTTTATATGTACCATCATTTTTGGATAACTTTCCATCTAAGAAAACTTTATTGAAAGTTTGCTGTAAAAGATACTCAGGAAAATCTCCCTCAATATCAAAATGATTCAACAAATCTTTTAAAATCAATTTTTCACTCCATGCTTGGAAGTTTGTCTTGATCTGAATCATATGATGAACCGATCAGTTCACCAGATTCTGTATCATATTGTCTGAATCCGCCGTCTTTATATGTGACCTCACGGTAATATCCTTCCCCATTTTGGGCATTAAATTTAACTTCCTCACTTACAATGTCACTAACATCATCCAAAATGGAATTATCAGAACCATCAGAGGATTCGGAACTTCCTGAAGATGCAACATTACTTACTTTATCTACAACATCATTTACTGTATCAGAATCAATATCCTCAACACCAACGCCCATTTCATTCATGAAATGAACTGCTGTTGCACCACCGACAACTAAAATAGCTACGATAATGCCTATTATTAATAAAATAAAGCCTTTCACATTTTCACCTCATAAGCTTTCAATAGTTATATGAAAAAATCTCATTAAAATATTTTTCTATTAATTTATATATTAAAAAAATATAATTAATACCATGAACATGAAAAATACCGTGATACTTCTTATATTTTTACTGTCCGTTTTAGGATTGATTATTGGAGTTTACTACTCTGAAGACATCAGTAGTGATAACTCTCAAGAAGATTCATTAGGTGAAGTTAGTGAAGACTCAAGCGGTGTTTTAGCCATTACCTTAGAAAAAAAAGAAAAAAATGAGTTAAGTGACTTTCTCACTTAAACCCTTTCGTCCGCTTTATCCCAATCAGGATTTTTTGCAGGAAGAATTGTGAATATTAAAGTTGCAACGAGCAGTACTGCAGCTGAAATGATTATGAAAATCAGTTCATCCATTGTACCATTATTTACAACATCGACCATTCCGCCAATCCAAATTATTGTAACTACAATTGGAAGGATGTATTTTACAACAACTATCCACCATCTGCCGACTTTTAAACTTTTACTTCTGGAATTCAGGAAGTCTATTAGCTTATCCGCCTTGAATATCCAAGCAAATACAATACATTCACCAACTACGCCAAGAAGGATAGCAATCTGGTTAATGAATGTATCAACATAACCGAGTACAGAACTACCATACGCTGTAGCGTAAATCATTGAAACGACCGCTCCGACAACGATTAATATTGTCATTGTCCTTTTTCTTGTAAGTCCGAACTTATTTTGGATTGAAAAGGATAACGGTTCGATTGTGGATAAAATACTTGTTAAACCTGCAAGGTACACTGTTATGAAGAACAATGGTCCTAAAATGTAAGCCCACTGGCCCAATACATTAAATACTGTAGGGTATACGACGAATACTAGACCTGTTCCCTGAGTTACAAGGTCTGCAACTGCGGTTCCTGACTGCATTGACATGTAACCTAAAATTGAAAATACTCCTAAAGCTGCGAAATTTTCAAACAATGAATTTGCAAGCGCAATAGAAATGGTGTTTGTTATCAAATCGGAATCGTCTTTAGTGTAGCTTGCATATGTAAATGCAATGGACATTCCCAAACTTAAGGAGAATATGATTTGACCGAATGCTGCCATCCAAATCTCAAAATTGCCTAAAAGTGACCAGTCAGGATTGAAAAGTTCAGCAAGCCCTATTGAGGCTCCAGGTAAAGTCAATGAGAACCCAACAATAACAACCATTATAATAAATAATAAAGGTACCAATACTTTTGATACTTTTCCAAGGCCTGATTCAAGGTCCCTGTGTGAAATAAACCAAATGATTACCCAACCGACAAGCATTGCAACAGCAATAAGTGGAATGAACTGCAATAAACCCATGTAAGAATCTGAAGATTGAAGGAGTGTGGTTGCAAAGTAAGTGTTTGGATCTGCACCCCAACCCTTAAAGAAACTTAATATTATATAAATTCCATCCCAACCGAGAATAGCTGAGTAATAAATCATAATCATAAATACTGCCACTGGTAAAAACCAACCTAAATATTCCCATTTAGCATTGATTGTTTTAACAGCTTTTGCAAAGGAAGATTTGAAATTATATCCTACACCATATTCCAGAATTAAAAATGGAATACCCATCAAAAGAATAGCTACAATATAAGGGATGTAAAAAGCTCCCCCACCATTAGAATACAGTACGTATGGATATCTCCAAATATTTCCAAGTCCTACTGCAGAACCTATCATTGCCAATATGAATGACAAGTTGCTGCCCCATTCGTTTTTATCTGCCATTTTTCATTTTTCCTATATATGTTATATCAGTAATTTTTATAATTACATCAATAAAAATATTTAGTTTTTTGAAATAATGATTGAACATTAACTGTTCACTAGACCAAAGACCAACTGGCGAAATATTGTCCAAAATATAGTTAATATAAAAATAAATTGAACATGATGTAAATTATTTCACTCAAAAATAATAATACTTAAATATGACATTCGAGTTATTACTTTCATGAACAAAAAAATAGTAATTGCAATCCTTGCAATCATAATAATAGTTTGTGCAGGAGCATACTTACTAACTAATTCAAATAACACAAGTTCTAATTCAATTAGTGTGGATGCTAATGCACTAGAAGATAGAGGAAACCTTGTTGTTGACTCTAATAGTTTAGATGAAAGTAATGGTTTATATCGCACTGATAGTGCAGATGTCAACTCAGTACTGGTTAAAAATGGAGGAATCCTAAAACTGGCCAACTCCATTATCAACAAGAGCGGAGACACAGCATCCACTGATGATGATGCTGATTTTTATGGTATCAATTCTGCTGTTTTAGTGAATACCAACGGTACATTAGACATTTCTGATGTTGAAATCAACACCAATTCAAAAGGATCAAATGGTATTTTTGTAACAAATGCTGAAGCTTCAACCACAGATTCAAGCCAAAGTAATGCTGGAGAAGGAGGTCAACCTCCTGAAGCAACCGGAAACGGTGGAGGAGAACAGCCTCCTGAAGCACAGGGTTCTGGTGATGCAGGCCAAGCTCCTAGCGGAAATGGCGGAGGACCTGGTGAGACTACATTTGAAGGAACAACTGAAGCGACTGTTAAAAACGTGAAAATTACAACCCATTCCGACAAGTCAAGAGGTTTGGATGCAACATATAATGGTATAATCAATGCTGAAAATGTTGAAATCAATACTGACGGTCAAAGCTGTGCTGCTCTTGCAACTGACCGTGGAGAAGGCCAGGTACATGTTAAAAACTCCAACATTAATACAGGAGTCAGTAAAGAGAGTGGTAGAGGTTCACCTTTAATATATTCAACCGGTAACATCACCGTTAACAATACCAAAGGTACCTCCTATGTTTCACAGATTGCATGTATTGAAGGTAAAAACAGCATCGAAGTGACAAATTCTGAGTTGACCGGATACGGTGAAGGTAACAGACAGGATGGAAGCGAATATGTTGATTTAGGAGGAGTATTCATTTATCAGAGTATGAGTGGTGATGCTGATGTTGGAACATCACTGTTCACTGCTAAAGATTCAAAATTATCAATTGCTGAAGATTCTTCCGTTTACAGCGAGGCCCCAATGTTTCATGTAACCAATACTGCTTGTGTAATCGATTTGGAAAATACCGAATTAAGTTTTGGTAGCGGAGTATTTTTACAAATCGCAGGTCAAAACCAATGGGGAAGCGAAGGCTCCAACGGCGGAGTGGCTGAATTAAATACTGATAACGAAAAAATTGATGGTAATATCATTGTTGATTCAATCAGTTCTCTAGCTTGGAACATGAAAAATACCGAGTTTAATGGTTCCATTAACTCAACCGGAAACACTACCGTTAATGTTGGTGAAGGTTCCACCTGGACTTTGACTGGTGACAGTTCCGTTTCTTCCCTTGAGGTTTCAGGAAATATTGAGTATGGTGATTACTCATTGACTGTTAACGGCCAAACCTATAACAACAGCAATCCATTTAATGGATAGGAAAGAAGTGATTCTTTCCTAATTTTATTTTTTTAGAAAAAGGATTCATCAATTTCTAGTTTAGAGAGTTTTTCATTGATTTCAGATAACTCCTGTTTTGACAGTTCAATATTCCATGATTTGAGATTTTCCTCAAGGCGATGCATTTTAGTTGAGCCAGGAATTGGAATTATGAATGGTTTTTGAGCAAGTTCCCATGCCAGAACAATCTGTGCATTGGTGCACTGCTTATCCTGAGCAATACTTGAAATCAAATCAAGCAACTCTTTGTTGTTGTCAACACTTTCCTTAGAAAATCTTTTCATTGTTTTTCTAAAGTCGCCATCTTCATAATCATTAGTATTGTCATATTTTCCAGTTAGAAAACCGTTTCCAAGAGGAGAATATGCAACAAAAGCAATATTTAACTCTTCACACAATCCAAACAGGTTTTCAGACTGTCTGAATACCATTGAGTACTGGTTTTCAATAGCTGAAATCGGACATATCTCATGGGCTTTTTTCAGATATTCCACGGGTGCATTTGAAAGACCCCATGCCTTTATAATCCCCTCATCAATGAAATCAGCCATCAGATTAGCTACAGTTTCTGCATCAACGTTTGGATCGACTCTATGCTGATAATACATGTCGATGTAATCAGTCTGCAGCCTTTCAAGGGATTCGTCCAGTTGCTGTTTGATTGTTTCGGGCCTTGAATCCAGCTGATTGACTGGTGCATTGCTGTTTTTGGACTGGCCCACAATGCCAAATTTTGTTGCAATAACAACTTCATCCCTTATGTCCTTAACTGCATGGCCTAGAAATTCTTCGTTTTCTGCACCATACACAACTGCAGTGTCGAAGAAATTGCAACCTAACTCAACTGCCCTTTGAATAAGTTCAACCATGGCATTTCTATCCCTTGCAGGACCGTATGCATGTGTCATTCCCATGCATCCAAGCCCAATTGGAGACACATCAATACCACTTATTCCTAAAATCCTCTTATTCATCTTCAATCCATTCTTTTGCTTTTGACACATCACTCATGAACCTGAGCCCTCTTGCAAAATTAAGTTCAGGATATGTGTCCTGCAAATCATTTACACATTTGTCAATACCTGATCCACCGGAGGTACAGAATGCCTTAATTGTTTTGCCTGACAAATCAACACTTTCTATGAATGTATTGATGATTGTCGGTGCTGTATACCACCATACCGGAAAACCAATGACAATTGTATCATATCCGCTTACATCACAGACCTCAGCAATTGGCGGTCTGAATGCCTTGTCATTCATCTCAATTGTTGAACGGGACTCCTTGTTTGTCCAGTCCAAGTCTTCTGGAGTGTAGATTTCTTCAGGTTTGATTTCAAATATGTCATAACTGTTTTCATTTGCTATTTTTTCAGCCACATTTTTGGTTACACCGCTTGCTGAAAAATAAGCCACTAATACATTGCTCATTTTATCACCAATTAAAAATATATTTTCAAACTATATAATTGTTTACAATTACAACAATTAACTTTCTTAAGTTTAATTAATTTTTTAAGTTAAAAACAATTTTTTAAACTAAATTGGTAATAAAAAATAATATTAAACACTTTACACATAATATATTACATTATTAAATTAATGAAGGTAATGAAAAATGTCAAAACCTGTCGTTGCAATAACAAGACCAAAAGACAGAGCTCAAAAAGCCTGTGAAATTGTTGAAAAATTAGGCGGTGAAGCCATTCTGGCTCCAACTCTTGATTTACAACCAGTGAACACAGATTCACTTAAAGAATTGGTTGCAAGAAAAGACGAACTTGATTGGATTATTTTTACTTCACCAACAACAATTGTTTCATTAAATAAATTTCACCCAGACTTTTTAAAAACCTTAAATTGTAAACTAGCAGTTATAGGAAATAAGACCGGCAAATTAGCCGAAAAAAATGGTTTAACAGTTGATTTAATGCCCGAAGATTTTACAGCTGAAGGACTCGTTGAAGAGTTTAAAAAATCTAAAATTACTGGAAAAACAATAGGAATTCCAAGAACAGCATCTGCAAGACCTGTTCTTCCGCAAGAATTAGAAAAACTTGGAAATGAAGTTATTCTAGCTGAAGCATACAAATCACTGTTTCCAATGGATCAAAATGCTGTAAAAACATTAATTTCAAAAATTGAAAATAAAGAAATTGATGCAATCACATTTACAAGTCCATTGACTGTAGAGAATTTCTTTGAAATAGTTGATGACAAAGATAAAATTGCCAAATTACTATCTGACAATTTATTAACTGTCTGCATCGGTCCAATTACTGCAAGAGTTTTAGAGAAATATGGCATTTCCTACATTTACCCAGACACTTACACAGTTCCAGACATGATGGAATTACTATTTAAAAAATTAAACGAGTGATAATATGATAACTATTTGGCCACAATACTTAGACAAAAATTTAAGCCTTAAGGAAGGTCGTAAAATTGCAAAGGAACATGCAGTTAAAGAACCTTCACTTTCAGATATTGAAAGAGCTGTAAAAAGACTTGGATTACATCATAGCGTTCAAAAAGATGTTGCATACCCTGGAAAATGGTATGAAAAATCCGGCAGAATCCTTGTTGAATGGGAAGGAACAAAATTAGAACTTTTACGTGAAGTTAGTTTAGAGATTAAAAATATGAGAAACTGATTACTATGCAAATACCACAATTAATGTCTGAACAATACCAACAAGCCAAAAAAATCATCGAATCATCTGAGGACATTAAAGTTTATTCTCACATCGATTGTGACGGCATTTGTTCAGGCGCAATACTATCAACCATACTAGACAGACAAAATAAAGACCATGAAATCGAATTTGTAAACTTGGATGTTTTGGACAACATCGAACTTGACCATGAACTGACAATTTTTTCAGATTTGGGTTCCGGCCAGTTAATTGATACCAAAGCAAAAAAAGGTCAAAAGATTATTATTCTGGACCACCACCCTCCACTTAGGGATTTAGACTATAAAAATGATAAAGAATACACTTACCTCGAAATTAACCCGATTCATCATGGAATTGATGGATCTTATTATGTCTGCGGAGGAGGATTATGTTATTTTTTATCTAAAGAATTCGGATACAATGATTTAAGTTGGATTGGATTATTATCAGCCATTGGAGATATGCAAAATACCCGAAGCGGACATTTTGAAGGACTAAATGAAATAATCCAGCAAGATGCAATAGATGGCGGATATCTAAAAGTAATTAAAAATGACATTAACATTTATGGAAGAAACACAAGACCTTTATTTGTAGCTCTTTCATACTTTAGCGATGTTAAATTGCCGATAACCAATAACACAAATGAAACAATGGCACTTTTAGAAGACCTTGGAATTGACAGAAAACATCACAGAAAAACCCTGAATGAACTTACAATGGATGAAAAATCCAAACTTTACCAAAGTCTTTCCGGAATGATTTCAAAAGTAGTTCCGGGAAAATATGTGCAATATATTCCTCAATTGATTATTGGAGATTCATATACATTTATCAAAGAGGATAAAGACAGTTTTTTAAGGGATGCATCTGAATTTTCAACCGCAATGAATGCCTGTGGAAGAAACCATGAAGAAAAAATCGCCATGGAAGTTTTAAAGGGAGACAGACTTTTGGAATTAGATAATCTCGAAACTGTAAGCAGAGATCACAGACGCAATTTAGCCCAATCCATTGAAAAAGTAACATCAGATGAATACTCAAATATAATTGAATTGGAAAACCTGCAATATTTCGATGGAACCGGCATTAAACCCGAAATTGTCGGTACAATTACCGGAATGATACTTGGATATTGTAATTGGAAAAAACCAATCATAGGATTTACTCAAACAGATGATAAAGGCCTTAAAATTTCACTTAGATGTTCTAGACTTCTCTCATACGACGGAATACACTTTGGAAACATCATTCGTAAGATATCAAGTAGTGTTGGAGGCACAGGAGGAGGTCATTCAATGGCTTGCGGTGCATACATTCCGATTGACAAAAAAGAAGAATTTATTGAACGATTTAACAATGAACTTCAAGGCAAACTAACAAATTAGTATATATACTAGTAAAGATAAAAATAAAAATTAATCAATTTTAATTGAGGAATGAATATGATGAAAGCATTTAAAAAAAGAGGTGCACTTACACATTTCCAAATATTAAGTGAAATATCCAAACAGGACCCACACCTCAAACAAAAAGATTTGGCTGAAAAACTAGGAATTACAATACAGGCGGTTTCCGAAAATATAAAAACATTGATTGAATTAGGATATATAACATCCAAAGATGGAAGATCCCCATACAAAATAACCCAAACCGGTATAGATAAAGTTAAAAAAGATGCAATTAGCTTAAGAAAATATACTGACACAGTATTGGAAACCATGAACCACTACAAAACAATATGGCCGGCAATTGCAAGAGAAGAACTCAAAAAAGATGACATCGTAGGTTTATTTATGGATGATGGGGTTCTGTATGCTCATAAAAAAGAAGAAAATGCAACCGGTGTTGTACTTGACGATGCTGAAGAAGGGATGGATGTCGCATTAACTAACCTAACTGGTCTCATTGACATGAGCGTTGGTGAAGTAACTGTTATTAATGTCCCTACAATAAAAGACGGCGGATCAAAAACCTGTGATTTGGAATTAATCAAAAAAGTCTATGAAAAAGGAACAAACAGTGGCGAAAAAATTGATAAAATCGCAGTTGCAGGTACTGTTTCACGTGCTGTTGTGAATAAACTTAATTTACCAATTGATATTGAATACGCTGCTCCTCAGGCAACTGCAAATGCTGCTCGCAAAGGTTTAAACGTTTTAGCAATATGTGTTGGAGACATGAGTAAAGCATTTACCAGAGAACTTGAAACTGAAAAAATCAAATTTAACATTATTGATGGTGGAAAATAATCAATTTTCCAATAACATCTTTAATAACGCCGCTGCAATATCCAAACCATCATTATTATATTCTTTTTTAAGATAATTCAAATATTTACTTAAATCTCCATCATTTACAAGATCATTTGCATTTTTCAAAATTTTCCGAATTTTAATCTCTTCTATTTCCTGAAGCGTGGGAAACTCCTTTTCAACAATTTTTCCAATATTCTGTTTTTTAATGTTGTTAAATCTTGAAAGCTCATCTTTTGAAACTAATGTAAATGCATAACCTCTTTTTCCTGCTCTGGCAGTTCTCCCAATTCTGTGAATGTAATCATCCCTGTTTTGCGGAACATCATAATTTATAATCACTTCAACATCGGCAATATCCAATCCTCTAGCTGCCACATCAGTTGCCACCAAAATCTTAATATTGCCATTTTTAAATTTGTTCATTACTTTGTCCCTTGTTTGCTGAGTCATATCACCATGGAGACTATCAACCTTAAAATCATGCTTTTTTAAGTGTTTTGCAACATAATCAACACTTTTTTTAGTATTGCAAAAAATCAATGCCAATTTTACATCATATGCTTCAATCAGTTTGGTCAGTCCAATAAATTTATTTTTAATATCACATTTAAAAGAATATTGAGTGATTTTTGGAACAGTTTTCTTTTTATTGGCGATTTTTATAAATTCCGGATTTTTTTGATAGGTCAATGCTATTTTTCGCACTTCAGAAGGAATGGTTGCTGAAAAAAGCAATGTTTGTCTTTGAGAAGGTGTTTTTTCCAAAATTGTTTCAATATCCTCCCTAAAGCCCATTTCCAACATTTCATCCGCTTCATCTAAAACAACGCTTTCGACACCAATCAAATCCAAATTGCCTCTTTGAATATGATCAATAACTCTTCCCGGAGTTCCGACAACAACATGAACTCCTTTTTTAAGGACTCTTGTCTGTTTGCCTATTGGTTGACCTCCATAAACAGCCAAAACTTTAAATTTTTTAATTTTAGAACCGATTTTTTCTATTTCAGATGCAACCTGCATGGAAAGCTCCCTAGTTGGGCATAAAATAATTGCCTGCGGAGATTTGTCAGGTATGAAAATCTTTTCAATAATTGGAATCGCAAATGCCAGAGTTTTACCTGAACCCGTTTGAGCCTGCCCAATAATATCCTTACCTTTTAATATTTCAGGTATTGCATTATTTTGAATTGGAGTTAACTTTGTAAAACCCATATCTTCAATAGCTTTTTTAATTTCATCTGAAATGTTTAAATCGTTGAAATTCATCAATTTAATATTTGAAAAACAAGTTATTTATATTAATCTGGTTTGGTGTGATTTTTGAGGAAACTCATACAAATACTCGAAAACATCCTGAGGAGTGTTTAAAATATTATTTGCATTTGTTCTTTTTTTAAAAATCCTCATCAGACTCTCATTGTTTGGAGAGGGAATCTTGTAATCATTGCCATATTGATTAATATATTTTTCTTTCAATCCGGGAAAATGCTCATCCAGCTTGTGAAAAAAATATTCCCTATTGCCTTTTCTTAAAGTAAGCCCCATTTCAAAGCACACTATTCCTTTAACATTCGATTCAATGCAGAAATCCAAAATTGAATTGATGTTTTTCTCATCATCATTTATATAAGGCAATATCGGACACAACCAAACTACAGTCGGAATTTCTGCTTCATTTAAAGTCTTTAATACTTCAACCCGTCTTGATGTCGGGCAAACATTTGGCTCGATTATCTTACATAAATCATCGTCTGCTGTTGTTAATGTCATCTGTACAACTACTTTTGTCTTTTGATTGATTTTTTTAAGCAAATCCAAATCCCTTAAAATCAAATCGGATTTTGTAATACATGTGAACCCAAAACCGTATCTGTCCACTAACTTCAATGCATTTCTAACATATTTTAACCTTTTTTCAAGAGGAATATACGGGTCAGTCATTGCACCTGTTCCAATCATGGCAGGTTTGCGTTTAAGAAGCTCTTTTTTAAGTAAATCCAGAGAGTTACGTTTAACTTCTATATCCTCAAATTTATGATTCATATTATATTTTTCACTACGTGAATCGCAATAAATGCAACCATGAGTGCATCCCCTGTACAGATTCATTCCATTGTTGGAAGATAGAATGCTTTTAGAATTTATGAAATGCATGAATTAAAATTAATTTTTAATGTTATATAAAATAATGCCGAGAGCATTTGAAAAATAATATTTAATAATATTTACAAATATAACATTATGAAACAAAAAAATATTATAGGATATGATAAGGAGTATGTTGTTAAAAAGCATCCTTCAATAAAAGGCATTCAAATAATTGAAGGTAAAAACAATTTCCCAATAAGTTGGCTCAACCAGCAGTGATATTGCGAATACCAGCTATATCTCGAATACATGAAAGGCATTGAAACTGCACCAACTGCAGCAATGACCCATGGAAGCCAAATTCACAACCAACTCGAAGACATATTTAAACAGGATTCAACACCATCAACATTTGAAGATGCAGTAAACGAATCAAAAACAGAAGCTTCAATGTCAAGAGAATGTTTTGTGGTAGCTCCAGATTACGGTATAAGAGGATATATTGATGAAATATGGATGAAACCAGAGGAAATCGTGATAATTGACGACAAACCTGGAAGAACACCCTACGAATCAACAATGAATCAGGTAAGAGCATATTGTCTTGCCTACAAGGACATGACCGGAGATGAACGTAAAATTAAAGCTGCGCTAAGGGAAAGAGGAACAGAAAACCTATTTTGGATTGAAGTATTTACACCCGAAGTTGAAAAACAAATCAAATTCACAATTGAGCGAATGCACGGTTTGTTTGAAGGAATCAAGCCATTTGTTCCAACAAAAAATAAGAAAAAATGCAATTCCTGCAGATTCAAAAATGATTGTGAGCATGCAAAATGAATAAAAAAACAATTTCTATAATATTGCTAATAGTTTTCACAATAACAATAATATTAACATTAGCCAACGTATTCCTTGATGATTCCAACACCTCCGAAAATCAAACAGGCACATTAACAATCAACAATGAAACCAAGCACTATGAAAAAGTGGGAAAATGTCTTGAAGTGATTGACGGAAATACAATTCAGGTATATGGGGTTGGAAGAGTACAATTAATTCAAGTAAAAACACCAGATACAGAACCTCAAATGAGCCTGGCAAAAAATTTCGTTAAAGACAAATGTCTTGGAAAAACAGTTTATTTGGATATAGACGATAAACAGCCAAAAGACAAATACGGTCGTACATTAGCTATTGTGTATACCAATGATACCGATATAAACAGAGAATTAATTAAAAATAACCTGGCAAAAGTATCCTATTTTTCACCAAGTGAATTTAAAAAAGGAGAAGTATAGTTAAACAACTCTATTTAAACCTAAATAGATTTTGTTTTTCTTATACACTTTATCCAAAATGGAATTCCACTCTTCAATTGAAATATGTCCTTTGTTTGGAATTAAATTATCCAATGAAGCTTCAGTAACATTCAAAATATCTGCAAGAACATAAGATAATGTCCTGCCGGTTAAAGACAAATCATATGGATCATAACCGGTTACCGCTAAAACCCACACATTATCTTTTGAAGAACTGTTATATTCACGTCTAAGGGCATCATACCAACTTGCAATTTGAGTATTGTCTTCGCCAATGCCCTCACCAATGGAAATATAATAATCTTCTCCTGAAAACTCGATTGAATCAATTGCCTTTTGAATTTTAGCTTTAAGTTCAGGAGAATCCAATTCTAAATCAAATTCATTGTTAGTGATAGTGTCGGACAAATAATTTTCAAGTTCTTTGATATTTTTAAAATAACCTAAAGGCTCCAATCTATCAGGGTCACGATCACATAAATCATAGATTAAATCTTCATCCACATCAACAATTTCATAACCTTCTAGCTTATGGGACTTGTATTCCTTAAAATCTATGCAATAATTTTCCAAATCTTCCTTATTTAAATACCAAAGTACCTGAACTTTTTTTATCATGAAAATCAAATGCTTAATACCTATCATTAACAACGGTAGTTCTTGTAATTGAATTAAATAATCTGTCAGTGCGTAAAATCTTACCGATAATCCAATCAAATATAATTGGAACCCAATATATTTTAGTTAAATTACGAACAATAGCTTGTATCCATGAAATATCTGCACCATTGCTTGATTTAACTTCCAAATACATTAATGATTTACCGACACTGGCTGCAAAAAGCTTTTCAGTTAATACAAAGTAAACCATGATTAAAATTGGAACTATAACCGGTAAAAACTGATAAACTTGATAAATATTTTTTGCACCAACAATAGCAAACAGGAAATATGATAAAATCCACATTATTGCTGAAACCACAAAAAAATCAATAACATATGCAATTACTCTTCTTGTAAATACAGTAGCCATATTATCTCCTCAACAAACTCTAGGAACCGGATCAGCTATCGGTGCTTCAAGAATTCTTTCACCACCAATCGGAGTGTTTACAACAACATAATCTCCTTCAACAACTTCACCAATGATTGCTGCATTTTCACCATATTTTTCGCTTTTGATAGCTTCAAGGATTTCTTCAGCCTTATCTGCCTTAACACCCATAACCACTTTTCCTTCATTAGCTACTTCAAATGGATCAATACCTAACATTTCAGATACTGCATGAACTTCCTCTTTGATAGGAATCGCTTCCTGTTCAAGAACCACGCCAACACCTGCTTTTGAAGCCATTTCATTGATTGCATTAGCAAAGCCCCCACGAGTTGGGTCTTTCATAGCAGTAACTCCACCAATTTCTAAAGCTTTTTTAATTATATTCCACATAGGAGCAACATCTGATTTCAAATCAGTATCAAAACCGAATCCTTCCCTAAATGACATTAAACTCATACCATGGTCTCCGAGACTGCCTGTGATAATAATTTTATCACCTACTTCAAGACCAGAATCACGGACCACTTCACCTTTTTTAGCTATTCCAATTCCTGTTGTAACCATAACAATACCGTCAAGCTTGTCTTGAGG
The DNA here is from genome assembly GCF_017468685.1 of Methanobrevibacter sp. NCBI lineage: Archaea > Methanobacteriati > Methanobacteriota > Methanobacteria > Methanobacteriales > Methanobacteriaceae > Methanobrevibacter > Methanobrevibacter sp. The sequence continues at coordinate 28,006 of NZ_JAFUHT010000054.1, read as the reverse complement.
CATGACTTTTGTATCACCAGTAATTACTGCAACATCAACTTCTTCACAAGTTTCATTTAAAGATTTGATGATTTTGTCCAAATCTTCAATAGGAAAACCTTCCTGCATGATTATAGCATTAGAAATAGCCAACGGTTGAGCACCCATTACAGAAACATCATTGATTGTTCCTGCAGCTGAAATCCTACCAATGTCTCCTCCTGGGAAAAACAAAGGATCAATAGTATGACCATCAGTAGTTAAAACAATTTCATAATCTCCCATTGGGATAGATGCACCATCATCTAAGTCATCTAAGCTAATACCACCATTAACACTTTTTTTAGTGATATTATCTAAAACTGTGCTGGCAATTAAATTAGCCATTACTTCTCCACCAGCACCATGATTCATACTAATTTTATCGTCTGACATTTTATCTCCTAAAAAATTATTTTTAATGAAATAATATTTGTAAAAACAAGTATATAATTTTAGTTAAAAAAAAGTTAAAAAAAAAGAGAATTTAAAGAAAAATCTTTAAATTAAAATTCCGTTAATAACACCGTCTTGACCAGGTCTAGATGTTACTTTAGCATTACCTTCAGGAGTTTCTACAATAGCCCCTTTGGTAATAATGTTCCTTCTTACGTAGTTAGGGTTTGCAGTGTTTTCGATTACTCCTAAAATGTCAACAACTTGGGTTTTACCGTTAGCATCAGTAACATTGATTTTATTACCTGTAGCTAATCTGAGTTTTTCGTTTCCACCACGGGTTCTGATTTTTCTTAATCTTTTTTCATCTAATCTAGTTTCTGCTGGGTCTCTTCCTAACTCAGCTTTTCTTTTTCCACGGTTTGCAACATTTCTTGCACCGGATGGACTTCTAGTTGATTTTCCTTGAGAAATTGCCATTATTTCACCTAAATAAATATAATATATAAATAATAATCGCTGTCTGTAAGCCTCTTTTCAATTAAGCTGAATGCAAGAAAATTTACAGCCTAATTTTTGAGAGCAAAAAAGAGCCTTAAAGAATAATGATAATAAAATATTACTTTTTCATTATATATAAATGTTTTATTTTAATGGAAAAATAAGTTAATTTTTAGAATTTGAAATAAAATCATCTATTAGTTTATCGAATTCTTCTTCGCTCATATCTTTATTTGATGCAGCATCAAGAATTTCCTGAATTTCACTTTCAGAAACCTTATCTCCCAAAAGATCAATTAATAACTCTCTTAAGTCATCATCATCAATGTAAGCTTCAGCGGAGGTAATTTCTTTAGAATTGCCGTCTTCATCAAGTATATAGTAAGGAACTTCTTTCATTATCTAATCCTCATCGTCATCAACAAATTCATAATAAACTATTCCATAAGGATCATCATCAAAATACCATTCATTAGGTTCTTCAATGAAATCTTCATCATCTAAAATATCATCATCAACATCAACATCTTCAGCGCCTTCAACCTGAATAACAATATTAACATCCTCGCCTAAAGATTCTACATCAATACCTAATTCATCCAAATCAATTTCTAACTCGCCGTCTTCAATTGCATCTTCAGGAACTACAATGACAATTTCATCACCAGAGTTAATATCTATTTTTGAATCTTTCATGATTTTGCCTCCTTATTGATTATAATTATATAAATATTAAAGTTAGTCATATTTAAAGGTTTTAGATAGTAACCGTTAGATGTTACTATCTATTAAACATTTCATTTTTGGAATTCCGAAACTGTTTTTGCATTTAATTGAGCAGATTTTGGAATTTTCTATGCACATGTCAAAACATAAGCATGATTCGCTGCAATCAATATTAATCTTAACATCTGCACTTTCCAACAGTTCTTTAGAAGTGTTAAAAACTTCTGATGCATTCGGAATGAAAACTGAAGTTGGCATATTGGAATTATTAATACCTAAATAAATTCCGTCTGAAATTCCATAATCTGCACGATATCCTTTTTCACCATCTACTTTGCCTACAAATGTATCGTTTATTTCATCATAACTTGAGATTAATCTTTTTTTCATTATATCAAACCTCAAACATTATTATGACTTACATAACTTATAATGAAAGTCCAAGAGCATTTGAAAAGTAATATTAAGTTTTTTTAAAGTAAATAACGTTATATCAATACAATAAAATTGAAATCATTTCGTAAAATTGTTTTAGAAAACTATTAAAACAATAATGAATATAATTAAATTAGGTGTCATGATGGTTCAGGAGACAAAAGAACAGTTAGAACTTGAAGCAGAAATTAAAGCACAGGCTCAAAAATTCTTAAAGTATCTTAATTCAACTTTACCTGAAAGCATGGAGTTAGAATACGAAGGATTTTACAGAAGAGGATTCTTTGTAAGCAAAAAAAGATATGCTGTAATCGAAGATGGAGAGATTATAGCAAAAGGATTGGAGTTAGTCAGAAGAGACTGGGCACCTATCGTAAAACAAACCCAAGAAGCAGTACTGATGGCTATTTTAAAAGAAGGAGACTCAGATAAAGCTATCAGTGAAGTTAAAAAAGTCCTAAAAAGACTTAGAAAAGGGGAAGTTGAAAATAAAGAACTTATTATCCACACCCAAATAACAAAACCATTAAACCAATACAAACAGGTTGGCCCCCATGTTGTTGCAGCTCAAAGAATAGAAGAACATGGTATTAAAGTATCCAGAGGCACCATCATCCAATACATCATCGTCAAAGGAAAAGGTTCAATCAGCCAGAGGGCAATGCCTTATGAATACAGTGAAGGATATGATTATGATAAAGACTATTATATCAACAATCAGTTGATACCTGCTGTTGAAAGAATTATGTATTCATTCGGATATACTAAAAAGGACCTGCAAGACATGGCAGTTGGCGAGGTTCAACAAAGTCTTGATGCATTTTTCTAAAAATTTAAATATTTTTAAAATAAACATATCACCATATGATTCAAAATGATGATGACCGTGTTGTATTTTTTGATGTAGATGGCACACTGCTTGACACATCCGACTTTGCAGAAACTGCAAGAAAAGCAGCTATAGGATTAATGGTAGATAATGGATTGCCACTTGATAAAGATGAAGCATATGGTGTATTAAAAACTATTATCCGTGAAAAAGGATCAAATTATGGAAAACATTTCAATGTTTTGACCCAGGTTGTTTTAGGCCACGAAGACCCCATGCTTGTAGCACTTGGAATGATTACCTACCACAATGTTAAAATGGCACTTTTAAGACCGTTTCCAGAAACCATTGAAACATTAATTTATCTTAAAAGTCAAGGATACCGTTTGGCAGTTATATCCAATGGAATAACCATCAAACAATGGGAAAAATTAGTAAGACTCAACATCCATTCATTTTTCGATGAAGTGATTACATCCGAAGAAGTGGGCAAAAACAAACCAAATAAACTGATATATGATGTGGCACTTAGAAAAATGAAAGGAAATCCTGAAAAGTCAGTGATGATAGGAAATAAATTTAAAGAAGATGCATTAGGAGCAGTCAATGCCGGAATGAGTGCAATTCTTCTAAATTCAGATATCACTGAAGAAGACAGGGATTATATTAAACAAGAAAAATTAGATATAACCCTTATTGACAATATTGGTGATGTAAATACAATTTTATAATCACCATTTAAAATTCTAATTCTAAAGTCACCGGACAGTGATCAGAACCGTAAATTTCAGACAATATTTTAGCAGATTTTACATTGTCTTTCATTTCTTCATTTACATAAAAGTAATCAAGTCTCCAGCCGGCATTTCTGTCACGTGCTTTTGTCCTATAACTCCACCAGGTAAAGTTGTTTTCACCTTCATCAAACATTCTGAATGTATCAACAAAACCGGCTTCCTCTAACTTGTCCAACCATGCACGTTCCTCAGGCAAATATCCGGATTTTCCTTCGCAGTTTTTAGGATTGTAAACATCAATCGGATGATGAGCAATATTATAGTCACCAGTGATGACAACATTTTTGCCCTGATTTTTAAGCTCAACCAATTGCTTTAAAAGAGCCTCACAAAAATCAACTTTAAAATCAAGCCTTTTAGCATTCATTCCACTGTTCGGAAAATAGATATTGTATAAAATAAAATCTGGATAGGTAATTTTTAAAACCCTGCCTTCACTGTCAAGCTCTTCAACGCCCAATCCTTTTACAACTTCGACAGGTTCAATTTTGGAGTATGTTCCCACTCCGCTGTATCCTTTCTTTTCAGCCTCATTAAATGCCTGATGATATCCGTCAACATCAACCAGTTTCTTTGGAATTTTATCCTGTGTTGCTCTTACTTCCTGAAAGTTAATAATATCTGCATCAGTATTATCAAACCAGTCCCAAAATTCATCTTTTTTTGAAACTGCCCTGATTCCATTCACATTCCAAGAAACCAGTTTAATTGACATTATAATCTGACTCCTTTTGAAAGAGGAACTTCACGAAGCCATTTGATATCGCTTTTGTAAAGCATACGAATGTCTTCAACATCATACCTAATCATTGCCAATCTTTCAATACCCATACCGAATGCCAGTGCAGGTTTGTCAATTCCTAATGGTTTTAATACTTCTGGCCTGAACATTCCGGCACCACCAAGTTCAATCCAACTTCCTTTTTCTTCCAAATAGATTTCAGACTCGGTGGAAAGGTAAGTGTAAGGGAAGTAGGCAGGTCTAAATCTTACTTCAAAACCAAGTTTTTTATAGAATTCCTTTAGAGTACCTAAAAGATTCTGATAGCTGATTCCTTCACCGCAAACAAGTCCTTCGACCTGATGGAATTCAGGCAAATGCTTGTAATCGAAAGTTTCTCTTCTAAACACTCTACCTACTGAAAACATTTTCATAGGTGCTTCATGCTCATATAAGTGTTTGGTTGATATTCCTGTTGTGTGGGTTCTTAAGACACTTTGGCGTGCAATGTCTTCACTCCAATCGTATTGCCATCCAACAGAACCGGTATCTGCACCATTTTCATGAGTTTCTGCTGTGAGTTTGACCAATTCATCATCAGGCAAATCACAGGTCAAAGGATTTTTCAAATAGAATGTGTCCTGCATTTCACGGGCTGCGTGATCCTGTGGCTGGAAGAGTGAGTCAAAGTTCCAGAATGCAGATTCCACATATTCACCATTGTCCTCTACAAAACCCATGTTCAAAAAGATTTCACGGATTTCATCGATGATTTCTCTCAATGGATGTTTTTTACCTGCAAAGACAGTTGGTGCTTCTGCAGTAATATCATACGGACGGTACTGCAGGCGTTTCCATTCCCCATCCTTTAATTGGTCATGAGTCAATTGAGTAGCTTGTTCTTGAATAGTGAATCCCACTTTAAGGATTTCTTCACCTTTAGGTAGAATTTTAAATGAGTGTGAGGTTTCTTTTTTAACATTTAAAATGTTTTTTCTTCCAGTTAATTTTTTAAATCCGTCCATTAAATCATCAGTGAAAAGTTTTACTCCTTCGGCATTTGCCTTAAGATAATCAAGCACCTTTTCATCAACACCAGCTTTATCGGCAAATTCCTTACCCATTTCAGTGATGTTGATTACACCCTGATCTATTTGAGCCCAGTTTTTCTGACGTAACCATCCAAGAGCAATTCCAGTTTCTTTTTTATCAATTCCTGCTTCTGCTGCCAAGTCTTTCATGGCAATTTCTCTTTTTTCTGCAAGAACGTCCAATATTTTTCTTTCCGGAAGTCCGTTTTCTGCATATTTAAGACCGTCTTCGGTTAAGGAATATGTTTTTTGAACTTCCTTATCCACTTCAATAATGTCTTTTGAAGCAAGTGATCCTGCTGCACTCATTACGGATTTAATGTCCATACCGGTTTTTTCAGCTATTTCTTCAGGAGTTGCTTCTGAATTATTTTCCAGCTCTTTTAAAAGTTTCTTTTCATAGATATGTAATTCACTAATGGTTTTTTTAATATCCTCACTCATTTAAACACCATAATTTATAAATTGATAATATAATAGTATATGTTTTTAGTAATTTATAAAGATAGTGTTAATTCCCCAATTACAACAACTTCACCAAATTTTAGATTCAATTCCAAATCATTAAAAACAAATCTTATGATTCATCATGACCAGTTCAGTAAAAGCCATTGCCTAATACATCTTTGTTTGTTGTACAAATATAAAATCAATCACACCCAATTCTATTATATTTCTCCATCAACACTAAATTTCAGACACATACTGCCTGAAAAGTGCATATGATTTTTTCTTCTCTGCCCTGTCAATAATCATTGACTGGAAAAAAGATGGTGAAAAACATTGAGTGCAAACACGTGAAATTTCGCATGAATCATTTGTATTGCAATTTTTGCCACAATTAGTTGTTTTTTGTGATTTAACTTTCATTTTCTCATCCCCATATTTCGTGTTGAAGATGTTGTTTAAAATAGCAAATACAAATTGTGGAAGTGCGACTTTGCACAAAAGCACGAAAGCACAAAAAAATAGAAAATCTTTTTTAAAGCACTGGATGTGTTTCAATATCCAGTGCTAATTCGGTATTTTGGATTAATGTTTAGATTTGTTAAATATCCTAAGATATTCGAACAAAGTCGTTGAGGTTGCAAATGAAAAAATTTTGACAAATTATAATAATCTGTTCATTGGGTGTCCTTCGACAGGTTCAGTTCCTAATGGTTTTGCAGCTTCAGAGATGAACATATCTGTTTGAGCTACTGCTGGAAATGCGATGTCTGCGTTTTCAATAGGTCCAAATAAAACGAAGTCACCTGCACACATTACTTGTACGATATTTGCACCAATATCACATACAGTAAATGCAGTTTTGTTTCCTGCTTTTTTGTATTCTCTTAACCAGTCCCATGCTGATGGAACGTTGTGAATACCAGATCCAACAGGATATCCCCATTTTGCTTTTTCAGCAAAAGAGGTTCTTGCAGCAATACCTGCACCTTGACCTAAAGGAGTTACTGCAGTATCCATCATGAATTTATCAATTCCACATTCTTCAGCTACTTCAAGCAAACCTTTTTCGTATGCACCATCGTCACCGTTTTCCCACATATTCATTTTACCTTCTACGGTTGCATTCATTGGGTTGAATCCTAAAATGATGGATGCGGAAATGTTGGTTTCAGCTAATGCATCTAATTCAGATTTGTCTGCTGCCATGTTAATTGAATTATAGATTGCCCTTTCGGTTAATCCGACTTCATCAGCGTACTGTGCACCAGCAACTCTTGCATCACCGGATGTTGAATCTATAAGGAACGGAGCATCACAGATGTCTCCTACATATTCAATGTATTTTGGAAGCGCTTCTACAGTTTGTCCGAAAACTTGTACGATGTATGGATTACCGGTTACATCGGAAATAGATGCCATATCGTTGATTAACTGTTCAGCTCTATCTTTATCGAAGTCTCCGGTTAACTCATCATTAAGAATGTTGTGTCCACCGTAGAAAATAGTTCCTGCTAAAACAGTAGGATATTCTCCAGGTTGTCCACCCATTTTGACTCCAGCGAAGTCAAAAACTTCTTGTTCTTTATCAAATTTAAACATTTAATTTAACCTCTTTATTTTTCGACTTAACTTAATTTTATCAATTAAAGTTAAGTCAAGGATATATTCCCCATTATTAATATATAAACATTTCTATACAAATTATAAAATATTATAAAAATAATAAATAACTGTTCAAATTTATAAAAAATGATTATACAATATTTATATAAATAAAACTTTATTATCAAGCAATTATAATTGAAAATAAGGCATAATATCTGAAAATCGATTAAATAGTTTCAAAAATCAAAAAATTAACAATTAATCATAATTAATCATGATTAAAAAAATCAATTGTAAAATCAATAAGATATTTTTAAAATAAGAACAATAAGGAAATATCTATACAAATAACCAAAAATAAATAAGAAAAAATTGTTTTAAAATAACGAAACAATGTCATTACATTAAAACAATCCATTATCAAATAATTTTTACATGAAGTAAAATTATTCTTCATTGAGGGACACTCTCTGACCTAATTCATAAGCCTTTTTAAGGTCTTTTGGCAATTGTGTTTTTTCGCTTTTCTCTTTAAGTTCCGGATCAAACATGTTGTTGACATAAGCGGAATAATGTTTGAACTGCTTGGTATCATAAGCGTATAATGCTTCACATTCCCCAAATATGTTTGTCAGATATCCTCTCATGATGGCAAGCTGATCTTCACCGTTGAAGTAATCCATTTCTTTTGTTACGTTCATGGTATAAATCATTGCAGTTTTGATTTCTTTTTTGATTTTGGACACTCTGTTTCCATCTTCATCAATCAGATAGGTATCCGCTGCAAACAAAAGTCTTTCAAGAAAAGCCTGAGCATATGATGAAATTGATCCATAATATATTGGAGTTCCAATAACTATTGCATCGGCTTTTAGACACATTTTAAGGATTTCTTTTAAGTCATCTCTCCAAAAGCATAGAGGATTTTCAAAATTTTTTTTCAGATGACATGCAAAACAGCTCATACATCCCTTAAAATCATAACTGTACAAATTAATGTAATCCACATCAGCACCGCTATCCATTGCGCCATCAGCGACACTTTTGCATAACTGTGCAGTATTTCCTCTTTTTCTCGGACTTGCATTAATTACTACAACATTCATGATGTAAGATATACAATTCATAATACATAAATTATTACACCAAATCATGAATTGTTTTATTTAATTTATCGACAATTATTTCAACACACTTTTCAGCTTCGCCATCTAATCTTAAAGGGTCTTTTGCAGATACATCATAATCCTGTAAAACTTCATTTACAGCAACTGTTCCAGCTACATCAATTCCTTTATTTTCCAAAATCTTGTTTACACATCCGTTCGGACAGCCATTTACAGCAATTATAGGATATTTTTTAAGCATTTCATTGTTTTTTCCTTCAATATCTGCCGAAGTGGAACCCATACAAATTGATATTGCCCCATCATTTTCTTTTCTGCAATCTCCGACTGCAACACGAGACACCAATCCATTGGCACTCATACCGTTACATGGTGCCAAAGCAATTTTTTCACACATAATAACCTCTCTAATTATAGTCAACGAACAAAAAACTTGTTACTAATCTACTATTATTTAATTACTATTTTTAATATGAAAAACATTACCTTTGAAAATAACTTTTTAAAAATGTTTAAATTTATTTCCGGTGAAAAATCATTATTGGCCAAGCCGTTTTTAATCCAGAATTGACGGTCCACTTCAATCGGATTATCTGATAATGCCATTGCCTTCCACACATCAAAAAATATGATATCTCCTAATTTGGGATTATGTAGTTTATTTGACTCCATATCCCGATTAAATTTTCTTGAAATCTTATCTATTCGAGATACATCCAATACATCTTTTCCGCCACATGCAATTGAAATTTTATAAACCTTATTTACACCCCAATGACGCAATGTTTCATCAATATAGTTTGCAACTTTTTTATGACCTGCTCCTGCAGTAGATACGATTACCAGTGCTTTTTTCGTGAAAAATTCAGGACGGTGATAAAAATATGCAGTGTGGTCAAAGAAATTCTTTAAAAGTCCTGTCACATTCATTGCATATACCGGACTGGCAATTATAATACCATCCGCAGCAATCATCTTATCAACGATAGGCTTGATTATATCTATGTGAGGACATTTCTCTTCACTTTCAACTATGCATTTGAAACAACCGTTACACAAAGGGATTTTTTCCTTCATTAAATGAATTTCATCAAAATCCCCATTCAAATTTGTTTTTGCCTGTTTGACCATTTTCCAAGTGTTTTTACGTCTTGGAGAACCGTTAATAACAACATATTTCATAATCATATCTCCTTAAGCTGTGAATCCAGAATCATTTTTTGCTTAAATTCAAATTGCTTGTCAAATTCATCAACATCTCTCTGATTAATATTGAATACTTCAGGATTGTGAAAAATTCCCGGTTTATCTTTCAAATTTTTCTCATCAAATAATCTTATCATGAAAAACGGAGATTCCTCATTAACATCTGTTCCTTCCAGAAACAGATTATACTCTGATGCAGATTGAAAACCGAATCTGGAGTAATAGTTTTCATCACCGATGACAAAAACAAATGGAAAATTATCACTTGCCAATTTAAGAGTGAAATTGATGAGTTTAGATCCCAGTCCCTTATTTTGATAATTTTCATCAATTGCAACTGGTCCCAAAACGATTGCATCAATTTTTTCATCAGTGTAGTCAATGAAACCTTTTGAATAATTAATATGACCAATTATTTTACCGTTATCTTCAATCACATAGGCCAAATTCCTGATGAAACTTTCATCATCTCTTAAATTATGAACGATATAATGTTCAAATGCCCCTGGACGATATACATTCCAAAAGGAGTTTCTTACAAGATTTTCCACTTCCCAATAATCATTTTCATTTTCAAGTCGAATTTTCATGTGTTACCTCCTTACGGAATCATATAACAGCTTAATGTGATTTTGTGACTTTTTACAAAGCTTTTCGATGAATTTCCCATCATCTTCAGGATAATTGATGATGTAATGTTCATATAAAAGGAACAGGCCGTATTTGTAAAATGATTCTGCGAGCTGTCTTGAATCGGCATCTTCGCGAATCACTTTTTTGAACTTCATCAAATCAAATAACTTAATCCAACCATTGATTGCCTCATCAAGTATGCTTTTTTTAAGAAATCCGTTAATTTTTTCATTGTGATATGATTCTATCAATATTATTCTTGTGATTTTTGACATTTTCTCATCTTTTAGCTGACCTGCAAATGCGTCCAGCCCAGTTTGGTAAAAATAATCAAAACCTACATCGAGATTTGTGCTTGCCTCTTCAATTGGAATGTCTTCAGACATCATCTTTTCGATATAATAATTTAAAATAGAATCCAGAATAGCTTCTTTACTTTTGAAATGATTATATATTGAGCTTTCCTTTATTCCAACTTCTCCGGCGATTTGTCGAACAGAAACACCATCATATCCATATTCTGAGAACAAATCAATTGAAACATTGAAAATTTTATCTTTATTATTTACTTTCATTAACTAACAGTTGTTAGTTATACTATAAAAAACTAACGGTTGTTAGTTTAAAATTTAAAAAAAATTATTTGAAATTGGATTTCAAATAACTTACAAAAATAGAAGCAGCTGTTAAATCTGCAGTTGTTCCAGGATTATACTTATTCTTAAATAAATAATCGTCAAATTCAGCAACCCTATCTATAAAGTCAGCAGAATCTTTCATCTTAAGCAAATCCCTTGTCATGAGAGATATTTTGAGAGCCTCATCATCCCCGTACTTTCTTGAAATCAAAGTATCCGGAACATGTGACAAAATAGTTAAAAATGTCAAAAGACAGGCTTCATTTTTAGACTTCTCTTCTTTTAGTTCATGATAAGTCGGATAGCCTATTTCAAACACGGCAGGCATATCACTGGTCATTTCACGTGCAAGCATGTCCCATGGAGCAGATATTTTCAAAACATCATACATGGTCTGATTATTGTCCCTTAACTCCTGTTTTGCATTGTCGCTTGCAACATCATACTCATCCTGATCGCCCATTCCACCGGCATCTGCAATGTTGATTGCATCATACAAGTCGCATGCATCATCCACTGAAGTGTTTGCCATCAATAATTTAATGTTTTCTCTCATATCATCAAATGAATCGCTGATGGATGCTGCAACGGCAATTGGTGTTGTCATCATGACAATTCCCAAGTTAGTGTTGTTTTTAATCCATCTGTCGGTTTCAGCTACAGCCTGCAGAATGTATTTGCCCAATTGAGGGTTTTCAACATCCACATCACTGCATGCCTCACGTATGGTATCTCCAATGACTATTCCGCTTATGATGAAATCCTCAAATTCCATATCATCATAGTCACGTGTACGGTGAACATTACCCGGCTTTGGATATCCGCTCACTTCCAATGCTGAAGCGATTTGAGCGATTTTTGCAATTTCATTTACATCCATTATATCACATCATTCAAAAGCAGGTATGGTGCAAAATTGGTGATTATCAAATCTGCTCCAGCTCTTTTAATTGAAAGTAATGCTTCAAGAATAGCCCTTTCAGTCAAGTATCCCTTTTCGATTGCAGCCATAATCATGGAATATTCTCCACTTACGTTATATGCAACCAAAGGAAGCATGAACTCATCCCTGACCATTCTGACCACATCAAGGTACGGGAGTGCAGGTTTGACCATTAAAAAGTCAGCCCCTTCAATCACGTCAAGTTCGCATTCACGGATTGCTTCAATGGCATTTCCAGGATCCATCTGATATGATTTTCTGTCCCCTGCATGAGGTGATGAGCAGGCAGCCACCCTGAATGGCTCATAGAATGCTGATGCGTATTTTGCTGAATATGACATTATCATGACGTTTTCATATCCATTATCGTCTAAAGTCTGTCTGATTGCACCGACTCTTCCATCCATCATGTCGGAAGGCGCTACGATGTCAGCTCCGGCTTCAGCATGAGACAAGGCAACCTTTGCAATGTATGGAAGAGATTCATCGTTTAGAATTTCAATTCCGTCGTCAGTGTCATCGTTTTCTTTTATCATTCCGCAATGGCCATGGGAAGTGTACTGGCACAGGCATACATCTGAGATAATTACAAGATTTGTTTCCTTTTTAAGTCTTCTAATTGCCTTTTGAACAATTCCTGTTGCTGAGTAATCAGGTGAAGCAATTTCATCCTTGGTTTCCTCTTTTGGTATTCCAAATACAATGATTGATTTTAATCCTTTAGCTTCAAGCTGTTTTGCAAACTCAACACCTGAATCCAAGGAGTATCTGAATTCACCTGGAAGTGATGAAATCTCTTCCTTTTCATCGCCTTCAAGTTCCTCCTTAAAGTAAATCGGATAAATCAAGTCTTCCTTTAACAGTTTAGTTTCACGAACAATGTCCCTAATCTTTTGATTTTTTCTTAATCTTCTCATTCTTGTAGTTGGAAATTCCATAATAATCACTTAATCATCAGTTGTTTAATGCTTTTTTCAATATAAAATATGAACTTGAATGTTAATTAAGTTTGTGCAATATCCACTGATTTCAATTTTGTGAACATGACACTGTTTAAACAAAACACTATGAAAAAATCAATTTTGAAATTTATCAATCCGACATAACCTGTCGAATGAATATCAATCAGAATTTCTTTTTGAAACAATCAAATAAAATCCATTGGTTGCAAATATCAAGATAAAAGCTTCAAATATTGCTGAAATCAATATATCACTTAGGAAAAATTTCAAAGAAATCAAAATATTGAACATGACAATTATAATTACAGAACTAGCAAGTATGAACTGAATATATCTCATGTAACCAATTTCTTTGATAATATTATAAACATTTCTTAAGTTCAAAGCCTCTTTTAGACTGCCTGTCTTAATCAGGATGATTCTTCCAATGAATCCGAATGAAATCAATGTTATAGCCATCAGCATACCAAAAATCAAATTGATCTGTAAGCTGTGGACCAAATCAACTTGCAAATTGATTGGAATGCTTTCAGACAATTCATGCAGAGTCAGAAATGTGGTGCTTATGTCATTGCTTAAGACATAATCCTGAATATGAGTTAACTTGGTGTAAACTCCTGTAGGAATGGTAAAAAGTAGTGAAAGCAGCGAAGACAAAACCACATAGTATAGATTGATAATATACTCCTTTAATCCTTCCATGACATTATCTTTAACATTAAAATATTCCACATCCGTTTTATACACGGTACGATTGACATGGCTCAGCATGATTCCCACAATCATGAGAATAACCAATGATGTGGCTATCATCAAAGGCAATGACCATCTCCCAATATGGAGAGAATAGAATTCATGAGAGATAACATCACATATGACAGCTAATCCGATTACAAAAATAAATGTCTTATACTCCCTAAAAGGTTTTAGAAATGATTCTTTAATTATATTTTTTACCATTGAATTCTCCTGATTTAGTTTTTAGCCAACTAATTTGAAATGTCCAAAAAACTCCCTATTAATAAATGTTAATCCATACTTGTTTGTGAATCAATAATTGAAAAAGTAAGGGAAGATTTATTCCCTTTCCTTTTTAAGCGCTTCAACCATATCAATATTTCTGAGTTTATTGGCAAGAAGCCAGTTAACTATTCCTGACACAATTATTGTTATTACAAAGCTTATTGCTATTGTAGTAAGTGAATAATTTGTCGGATAATAAAGTTTATCCGTATTGCTTCTGATTGACTCCAATACATAATATCCGGTTGGAATTCCAATTACAAATCCTATTAGTGAGATTCCAAGATATTGTGTCATGAAGAGTTTTCTTAAATCATTCAACTGGAATCCTAATACTTTTAGTGTTGCCATATCCCTTTCCACTTCAGTAAATCCTAAAAGGCCCAAACTGTAAAGGACAACAACTGCCAACAGGACCGCAAATATTACCAATATTATAATCAACAGATTAGCAGTTTGTGTGAGCTTATCCCAACTGCTTGTCAAGTCGTTATGAGTGTTGACGCTTCCAACACCATCCAATTTATCAGTAACCTTTTCTTTGGTAACGATTTCTGTAGGTACAAATGACATATTATTGTTTTCCGCTTCACTAACAGAGATTGTAATTCCCTGAACTGAAGGATCACCATAAATGGCATCAACAGTTGAAGTTATCCATGTTTCATTTCCATAAATGTGCCATTTGATTGTATCACCTACTTCAAGGTCAAAAAACTCAGCAGTCTTTTGGGAAATGGAAACTCCGTCTTCAGGTAATGTCATTTCCTGTCTGTTTTTATCTGTAGGCGTAATCAGCGGAGTTTTGTCATGAACCGTCAGCACCTGCGTTTTTTTAACACCATTTGCATCAATCTGAATGGATTTAGTCATGACGGGAGTCCCATTAACTTCATCGATTATTGAATCAATCTGAGACTGTGAAACATCATCCTGCAAGACCAATTGTGTTTCATAATGGTTAATGTCATCATATTTCCATGTTTTCAAATCATTGACACCATCATGCATACCGAATGCTGAAATAAGAAGCACAGTACAACCGATAACTCCAAATAATGTAATGATTGCCCTTAACTTGTTACGGTTAACGTCACGTGTATTCCATCTGAGGTTAAATCCGAATTTTTCCCATATCCATGTGTTTTCAACAAAACCTATCTTATTTATTTTTGGCGGCTTTGCTTTTAGTGTAGCAGAAGGAGATTCACGCATAATACTTGCAACTGCATAATATGAACATAAAACTGATCCCAAAACGATTAGAAGTGCTACATAAATAAAGTTCATGTTTAATCCCGGATTCCAGCTAGGCAAAGTATAGTATGACTGCATAGTGCCAATAAAAATGTAGGGTATCGTATAGTGGCCAACAATTATTCCAAGCACACTACCAATCAATGTTAAAATAAAACCATAGGATAAGTAATGTATTATTAATGGTCTGTTTTCAAATCCAATTGCCTTTAATGTTCCAATCTGTGTTCTTTGATGACTTACAATACGTGTCATTGTAGTTAAAAGAATCAGAAGTGCCACAACGACAAATATGATTGGAAACATTACCGCTAAAATGATGTGCTGTTTGATTTCATCCTGTATCTGGTTGTCACTGCCTGTGTCTTCACGAGGCATGAATGCAGCACCATCAATTATGTCATCATATCCCTTGTCCTCAAGCATTTCACGTGTCTGGTCATAATATTCCTGATTGCTGACATTGGTTGTCATCAGTAGCTTGTTGTGAGGCATATTTGGAGCAGGATATGCCTTATCTGATAAGTATCCGAATCCCTGATATTTGAAATCTGAAACCAGACCGTTTTCAGGTTCCTCATAAACATAATCCGGTGAATATCCAAGACCACGGATTGTTTTTGTTATTGTGATTCCGTTAAATTCCAGAGTGATTTCATCTCCCACTGTCAGATTCTTTACCTCTGCAAATCTTGCATCCAGCCATATTCCATCCTCATCATCAAAATCAATTGCATCTCCTTTAACCGGATAGTATTGGGAGATATTATTTTTCTCAAGAAAATGCAGCGTTACTGTGGGGTCGTTTTCCAAATCAGCAATGGATTTTACAACGAACTGGGACTCAATGCCTGTTGTTGTGTCCATGTTCTTAAAGTCTTTGATTACGCTTTCATTGAAGTTGCTTCCGAATGCATATGCATCGGCCATATTGGTTTCATTATAATAATTGTTTAGGTTGTCCTGAAGACCCTGAACTTCAGATCCGATTCCTGCAAAGGCAAGCAGTGTGATAAATGACATTAGAAAAATGGCTATGAACTGCATCTTGTTTTCCTTAATGTCACGAAACATCTTTTTAAATAACATACTTTATCACCAGTTTATGGAATCTACCGTTTGCGGATTTTCATGGTTTTCAATGTTTTCAACCTGACCGTTTTTTATGTGTATAACCTTGTTTGCAACTTTTGCAAATTCACTGTTGTGTGTTACTATAATGACAGTTGTATTTTCGCTTTCACATAAGTTAATCAGCAGTTCAATAATGATTTTTCCAGTGTGGGAATCCAGTGCTCCAGTTGGTTCATCACATAAAAGCATTTTTGGCTTTTTAGCGATAGCTCTTGCAATAGATACTCTTTGCTGTTCTCCACCGGACAGTTCTGATGGGAATTTGTTAACGTGCTGTGAAAGGCCAACCTGTGCCAAGACTTCTTTTCCGTCAATGTTTTCATCAACAATATCATTCAGTATCTCAATATTTTCACAAGCTGTTAGGTTCGGAATCAGGTTGTAGAACTGAAAGATGAATCCTATTTCCTTTGCTCTGTAGCGTGTGAGTTTCTTGTCTGAAAATGCTGTGATGTTTTCACCGTCGATAATGATTTCACCATTTGTGGCTTTGTCAAGTCCTCCTAAAAGGTTGAGCAGTGTGGATTTTCCACTTCCGGATGGTCCAAGAATTACTACAAGCTCCCCTTTATCAATAGTGAAATTAAGATTGTTCGCCGCTTTAACTATCTGGTTTCCAGTTTGATATTCCTTGGAAACATTTTTAACTTCAATTAATGTATTCATTTCTAAGACCCTATTAGTTTGATTTATTCTAATTTTATTTAATTTATTAATAATATTTAACAATATTGTTAATTAATAAGCATAAAATTCAAATTTAATTTAATCATTAATCATCACTGACGTATAACAGACCGGTAGCCCTTGACAGTAGGACATCTATAAATGGAGTGATGAAAAGGGCAATCATAACTGTTCCAAAGACAAATGTCAATGCATGTAGAGAAACAGCATCAAGACTAAATATAATGTTTAATATTTGAACAATATCTGCACTGATGCTTCCAAATATATATTCCATGAAATTAATAGCTAATAATACGATAATTAATGGGAGAACCCCTATTTTTTTAATTATTATCCTGTTAATTTGTTTAAAATCAAATGCTTTTTTAAATGAGTCATGATATGCCATATTTGGAAGGGCAATATAGAAATAGCAGAAGAATATGAAGAATATGCAGTTTGAAAGAGGATCAACCAAATCGTATTCAAGATAACCCAATTCAGACAAAAATAAAAGACTGATAAATACAACAAATGGAGGTATTAAATATATCAAACCAGCTGAAAGAACTTTAACCCCATCTATAAAAAGTTGTTTGAAGTTATTTAAAGGAGGCATTTTTTCATCACAATTTATCATGCCTCTTGTTGATTCTTTTGTGATTTTATAATAGTATCCCAATGCAAAAAGTAATGGGACAACAAGAAAATCAAATAAATTAAAAACACCGAGAATTAGTATAGTTTTAGGTTTTGAAATTGCATACCTTACAGAATCTGTCAGAATATCAAATATCATGTTTCACTTCCATTTTCATAAATAACTCCTGCAATTCTTGCAGTTAAAATATCAATGAACGGCTGAACGGTTAAGCTTGAAATTAATAATAGCAATAACTTATAGACTGTAAATGAGTCGAAAAGTATTGCATTAATGTTTATGAAATTGCCTAAAAAGATTATGAATTCATCCAGAAATGCTGTAACTCCATAAAATATGAATAAAATGGTCATTAACAATCCGAATAATAATAGCCAACCGATATTATTTTTCACAATACTTATCTCATTTAGTGCAAATGCTTTTTTAAATGAATCATGATAAACCATATTTGCAATAGCTATAAAACAATATACGTATAGGACTACAAAAAGCACACCAGTTATTATTAATCCTGCAAATCTTGGAATTGAACCTGTAACAGTTAAAAGAAATAAAACCAGTGGGAAAATCAGATATATGAATTTTACAAAGAATATTTTTATACCATTTTTCAGAAGGGTTTTAAAATTATTTAAGTTAGATAGGGATTGGCGGGAAATGCCTACCTTTTTTGCAAGCTGTTCCTGGGTTAATCCCATTGCTTTTCGTAAAATCCTAACATTGTTCTTCATAATAATCCTATATAATATAAATTTTAAAGCAGATGAATCTTTTTATTAAGATATCTAACTTAAATTATATATATAGTTATAATTTATCATAGCATGTTTGTCCAACATTATTTTTGTATTAGTATACTGTTTTATTCTACTACATCATCCACAGTTTCAGTTTTTTCTTCTTTTGATATTTCAATGTTCAATAAAACGAATTTACCAATAGTTTTAATGTCATTATAATCAACATTAATCTCATCAGTATTCAACATGTTTTTTCTCAAAGAGATTATAATTGAGTTGATCTTACCATCTTCTTTATTGAAATCAACATCAATTATTTTTCCCACTTCATTAGCGGATACATCTAAGACAATAGCTCCAATTAAATTTTTAATTCTCATATTAACACCTCATAATTAACTTCTTAATTGTAACAGACATATTAGAAAATGCACTATAAACTCAATTAATTGAGTTAAGCATTATGTTTATATTTCATAATATTTAAATATAAATCAGATGAAAAATCACCATAAAACAAGTTAAAATAAATATAAACATTACAAAAAAGAGTATTTTATTAATATGTCTCATTTTGTTTTTTAATATGTATTTAATAAAATTAAAATAATTATAATAGCCTAATTAGCTATAAAAAACATTATATTAATGTAAACATATCTTGTCAATATTTAATCAATTATTATAGATTTATTCTTTTTAAATTTAGTTTATTTAGATTAAAAATGATTTAATAATATATAATATGCATATTAATTAAATATACACATTATTTCTATTTATTATTAATTTGTATATGTTAAAATGAAAAATATTTTATATTAGAATGTATATAATTGTAAATTAATATTTGCATAAAAAATAATGTAACATATTTAAAAACAAAATATATTCATAAGAGCAATATAATGCTTGAAAATTAAGTATTATTCAATAAAAACTATAATCTAGTGAATATCAGACTCATAGGGAAATTCATGTGATTACATGTTTTCTATACTATGTTTATTTAATAAAATATTAATGGAGGAAAAGAGAAATGGAATTAGGTGAAATATTTAGTGATGCTTTAGCATATCCGTTTAGTAATATCAAAGCATTAGTTCTATACGTTATTTTAGGAATTATTTTAGGAATTGCGATTGCCGGAACTCTCGTTGGAGTCCTGGCAGGAGTTACAGCAGATAATGTCTGGGCACTTGCCGGATCTGGAATTATCGGAATCATCATCTCACTTGTAATAGGATTTGTAATAACAGGTTACGAATTGGACATCATAAAATACGGTATTGACAGAAGAGCTGACAGTCCGGGAATCGACTTTGTAAGACAGTTCATCAATGGTGTTAAATACTTAGTTGTAAACATCGTTTACATGATTATTCCAATCATCATAACTGCTGTCTTATCTGTAATTTTCCAGAACTGGATAGTTACTATCGTAGGAGTAATATTGGCAATAATATTCTCATTGGCTTTGATAATGGCACAATGCAGATTAGCTAAAACAGATGAATTAGGTAATGCATTAGCTGTTGGTGAAGCAATTGGAGACATTTCCAGAGTTGGATTTTTAAAAGTTATTTTATTCATTATTATTCTTGCAATAATTTCATTTATATTGTTTTTCATTTGCGGACTTATCGCTCAATGGAATTCAACTGTCGGCGGAATAATATTAGGTATTCTATCAGTTTACTTAGTATTCTTTGTCGGAAGAGCAACTGGTTTATTATACTCTGACGTATAAATAAACCTTTAATTTTCTTTTTTTTGATTTTTATGAATTTTTTAACAAAGTTTAAAGATTTAACAATTGAATCATTGAAAGACAATTGGAAATTGATAATTGGATTGTATCTTTTGTTTATAATATCTTTTGTTGCAGCATGGATCTTATCCGGTGCAAGAATCGGATCTGTCATAAGCAATATGCCCGCTGCGAATACAACGGCTCCAAACATGAGCGCCAATGTTGGTGCAGGTGAACTTTTCATTAATAATGAATGGGGAGGCATTGTAACATATATTTCTTCAGTATTCTTTGCAATTCCTGCAATAATAATGCTAGTATACAATGGAGTTAATCTGGGAGCTATCGGACAACTTTTTAATCAGGCAATGCCTAATGGTGGTCTTAAATTCATTGTTTATTTAATTCCTCATGGCATATTTGAAATTACTGCAACTGTTCTTCAGTCAGTGGCAGGAGTGTTGCTGTTTTTGTTCATCTGGAAATTCATAAAATCCTGGATGGGCGACCAGACACAGGGAGCTTCAGATGCACTTGATGAAACCAAAAAGGTATTGATTCAAAGCATAATGCTAATGATATTTGCAACAATACTGCTGATTATTGCTGCTCCGATTGAAGCATATGTTTCAGTTCCATTTTCAGAGATAATATTGGGAGCTTAAACAAAAGGAGAAATTAATTAACAATTGTTTTCAATTGATTAATTTTATTTAAAAATGGAGGATGATAATATTAAAAATAAATTGGTTATTATTAGTTTAATTCTAATTGCATTATTCGCCATATCATCAGTTTCTGCTGAAGAAAACATAACTGACATTAATGAAGGTGCTGATTTATTGGCAACTGATTCTTCAACTGGAAACTTTAATGATTTGAATAATACAATATCTGAAAGTTCAGATGAACTTTCACTCAATCAGGATTACGTTTATGATTCTGATAGAGATACTAAGTTTACTTCTGGTGTTGTAATTAGTAAGAATAATTTCACACTGGACAGTAAAGGACATTATATCGATGGAAATAACAAAGCAAGTATATTTAGTATAACTGGAAGTAATGTAACAATTAAAAATCTTATTTTTAAAAATGCATACAATGGAACAATAGAATTTACAATGGTAAATAACATTACGTTTGACAATATTACCATTGTAAATTGTTCGTAACAAGATACATATGCTGGAATTATTTTACAAGAAAGTGATTTAACTGTTATTAATTCCAGATTCATTTCAAATACTGCCAGTCAAACATCAGACATTAAAGTATTTATGGGGCTTTTAACTGTCTATAATTGTACTTTTGAAGGGGGAAATTCCAATTGGTCCCATATTTATACTTACTTGGGTAATTTAATTGTTGAAAATTCCACATTCACAAATTCAAATTCCCGCTACAGCAATGCAATTTACAGTGAAATGACTACTGCTAATATTCGCAAAAGCAAATTCAACAACCTCACAGTAACGGAAACTGGTGGGACAATTGGTATGAAAAACGATTGTCGGTTTAAAATTGTTGATTGTGAATTTACAAATCTGACTGCTGGTAAAGACGGTGGTGCAATTTTTGCAGATTTGTTTGATGAGGACCATGGTGTTTTTACATCAAATCTAACAATTACAAATTCAATATTTAAAAACTGTAAATCTGAATTTGGAGCCGTAATGCAGTTGTCAGGTAATCTGAATATAACTGACTCAACTTTTGAGGATAACACTGCAACATTTGATGGTGCTGCAATATGGACATCCTATGCCAATGTATGTATTCAAAATTCCACATTCAAAAGAAACAATAATGTTATGGTTGATTTGGAAGTAGGCGGGGTTTTATATCTTGATAATGGAAATGTTATGATTAAAGATTCAAAATTCATTGATAATCACGGATCAAATATCGGCGATGCAATCTACACATATGATGTCAATCTGATTTTATCCAACAATACCTTCACAGATAATGGTAATGCCCTATACTCAGTTTTCGGAACAAACAATATAAGTGAAGATAATGTATTTAATAATGATACAATATCCTTAAACAATACATTTTATTCAACAATCATCGTTAATGAGGGAATTGAAATAAAATTAATCAACAATACAATTTCTTTTGATAAATTACCATCCAAATTCAACTTAAAAGATTGGGGATGGTTAAGTCCTATTAAAGACCAGGGCGCAATGGGTGCATGCTGGACATTTGGTTCATGTGGTGCACTGGAATCAGCACTTCTTAAGGCAACAGGAATATTATATGACTTTTCAGAAGACAGTGTTCAAAACACTATGCTACAATATTCCATTTACGGATTGGACATGCTTGATGAAGGTGGAGATTCATTCACCGGTGCAGGATACTTCATAAACTGGTATGGTCCATACCCAACACAACTGGACACCTATGATGAACTTGGAAAAGTGTCTCAACATTTAAATATTGCAAATGAAATTATTCACATTCAGGATGTAATATTCCTGCCTCCACGTGAAAATGCACTGGACAATGATATATTCAAAAATGCATTAATCAAATACGGATCACTGTTCATGTGCTACAATGCTCAAACAGATGCACCATATTATAATGTGAAAACATCCGCTCAGTATTACAATGAAAGTGATGATGTAGACCATGCTGTATCTCTTGTAGGATGGGATGATAATTTTTCAAAGGACAATTTCCTAATAACCCCTCCTGGCGATGGTGCTTGGATTGTTAAAAACAGTTGGGGTACAAGTTTCGGAGATGAAGGATACTTCTACCTTTCATATTATGACAATTCATTTATAGGCCAGGAACCTTCATTGGCATTTTTAATTAACAACACTGAAAAATACACTAAAAACTATCAGACAGACACTGGAGAGTTATGTGGGTTCAATGAAAACTACACTTACTACTCAAACACCTACACTTCCCTATCAGATGATTTGATAGCAGCTGTCGGTACATACTTCAGCGATGAAGGTACAGAGTATGAATTAAGCATTTATGTCAATGATGTTTTAAAACATACACAAAAAGGCGTAAGTCCATTTTCAGGATTCCATACTATTAAATTAACTGAAAATATCTCAGTTTCAGCCAATGATAAATTCAAGGTTGTATTTAAAAGCAGTAATGTGCCTTATATGATATATTCAAGACAACACTGGCAAGATAACGTGTCATTTGTCAGTACTGACGGTAGTAACTGGGTTGATATGAAAACTTTAAATGCAACTGCAATCTTGAAAGTATACACTGTTAATGCGCCAGTAATTCCGCCTGAGCCTACTCCATCCAAACCTGTCCTCAGCGGCAACAAGGATGTCACCATGCTTTACTCTGCAGGAACTGCTTATAAGGTTCGTGTAACTGTTGACGGCAAAGCAGTAAGTGGCGTGTATGTGACTTTCAAATTCAATGGTGTCACCAAAAAGGTTAAAACAGACAGCAATGGTTATGCAACATACAAAATACCTACAGTAAAACCAAAATCAACCAAATACACAATCAGTGCAACATATGGTGGTGTTACTGTTAAGAATAAGGTTAAGGTTAAAAGTATTGTTGTTGCTAAAAACATTAAGGCTAAAAAATCTGCAAAAGTCCTGAAAATCAAAGTGACTTTGAAAAAGGTTAACAAAAAATACATTAAAGGCAAATACGTAACCCTAAAATTCAAAGGCAAAACCTATAAAGTAAAAACCAGCAAAAAAGGCGTAGCAACATTTAAAATCAAAAAGAATGTGCTCAAAAAACTTAAAGTGGGCAAAAAATACACCTACAAAGTCACATATGGAAAAGATGTTGTCAGCAAAAAAATAACCATTAAAAAATAGAGATTAAACACTATCTCTATTTATCTTTTTTTATTTTATTTTTTCAATAATCATTACTGATTTGGAAAAGAGTTTTATAAAAAATTAGAAGGGATTATGAGCAAATGCTCTATAATCCGTATCTGAATCTGATTCTGTATTCCTGATTGACTGAATCTGTTTGAATGTACTCACCATCAATGAGCTCTGAAATTTTATTCAAATCATCATCAGATATTTTTTCATCATCAGACAATGGCAAGAAGAATGTTATTTCATCATCCACAATCAGGTAGTTTAGAAGTTTTGTTTCCCTTTTTTGGTATTTGCCAATAATTTCTTCAATTTTTGCTTCAATGTCTTTGTCTAAATTAGCCATAATCATTCACCTTTTATTGATTTTGCAAGTTCAACTCCTTTTTGATATGCTTCCCCATAAACATCCTCATCAGGCACAAATACTGCATCCAATGTGTCGAATATTGTAAAGCCTGCACTTTCTAAATCATCCTGGAGTTTTTTAACAGCTCCTCCTCCCCATCCTTTGGATGAGAATATGAGTGCATTCTTTTCACTTGTGGTGCCTTTGAAATTAAGGCAGTCAAGCCAGTACATGATGTTTCCGATTCTTGGGAAAGGTTTGTTCATCATTGTTGGAGCGCCTAATGCTATTGCCTTTGAATCAAGGATGTCTGTAACTACTTCTGATTCATAATCATTTTCCATATGATACATCACGGCCTCAACGCCTTCACTCATTATTCCTTCGGCAATCTGGAATGCCAATTTCTCGGTTGAATGGTGCATTGTATCATAAACGATTGTGATTTTATCTTCACATACGCCGCTTGCCCAGTCAGAGTATGCCTGAATTATTTTTGACGGATCTTTCCAGATTTGTCCGTGACATGGTGCAATCATTGTAATTTGCTCTACAATTCCAGCATCAGTCAATTCCTGGAATTTCATTCTAAGCATTGGAGAACCTAAAACCACGAGATTGGCGAAGAATTTTTTAGCAGCAGTCATTATGTAGTCTTCAGAGTAATCTTCTGCATATCTTTTGGATAAGCACAAGTGCTGTCCGAATGCATCATTTGAAAATAATATTCCGCTTTCCTTAAGCATTACGAACATGCTGTCCGGCCAGTGAAGCATTGGAGCAGACACAACAGCTAAAGTCTTGCCGCCCAAATCAATTTCATCACCTGTTTTTACAGTTGTAATTTCAACATCAGAGTAGGTGTGGTATTGCTTTTGCAAAAATTCTGCACCTTTCGGGGATGCATAAACTTCTGCTTCAGGATACCGGTCAATGGTTTCTTTAAGTCCTATTGAGTGGTCTAGTTCAGTGTGGCATTGAATGAACACGTCTATTTTTTCTTCGCGATTTTCTTTTGCAAATGCGTCCTTGATTCTTGCATTTAACTGATTAATCATTCCGTCAGAGAATACATTGTCAATCAATGCAACTTTCTCTTCACCGAATACAAGATAACAGTTGTATGTTGTTCCAGGTATTGCAAATCCATGGAAACTTCTTGTGTTCCAATGAAGCGCCCCTACCCAGTATACGCCATCAGCTATTTTTACAGATTCCGCTTTCATACTTATCACATCAGTTTTTTCATTTTCTCGAATTGTTTTAAAAAATGATCATTGAAGTTTTTACATATTGCAGCATACTTGTTGTTGACTCCTATTGCAGTTTCTGGAATGATTGAATTGTTTTCGCCACTGAATTGTGCAAATGTTCCCATAAGCTCCTTTTCATCACTTATCAACATTTTTATCATCGGCAATTCAGTCTGAATGATTTCAAGATTTGGCAGTTTTGATTTTTCAAATGTGTTGACAATTTCGATTTTTTCGTTTTCCACATAGCATATTGGATTTGCAAGGATTTTTACAGTTATCTTTCGAGGATTTGCCTTAATGGCTTTGATTATTGCCTGTGCTTCCCCTTCAAGTAAAAAACCTGCACGTAATGTTATTGATTTTTGAGTTTTTCTGATAAGTTCGGTTTCGCTTTCAATGATTCTCACAGGATTGTGAATCAGCCATACTGGTGCTTGGACTTCGGATATTTCATTAGTGTATATGTTTTCCAGTTTGGTTTCGCTTGCTTCCAACTCATCAATCAGCTTTTCTTTCTGTTTTCTGAATATTACTGAGGGTTCAACTACTGTATATTTCATTGGCCTTCCCCTTTCGATTTCAACAAAACCCTTTTCTTCAAGACCATTCAATATATCATATATTCTTGATCTCGGCAAATTGGAAACCTTGGCAATATCTTCTGCCTGTCCGGCAATTATCTGATTCAGTCCTATGTATGCCTGTGATTCATATCTGCTTAAACCTAATTTTTTAAGAGAATTTATCAATTTTTCCATTTAAAAACTTCCACCAATCATTTTCAAATTTAGATTTCAAAATTATATTATTAAAAAATTTTGTCACTAATTATACTAATTAAGTGACATTGATATCAGCTTTGATACTAAAAATATCCAATTCAAACCAGTACGTTTTTTCATAAAGTCGCACTTCAAAAATATTTATTGTTAATGAAATTGAAATAGGATATTATAAGAATAATCGTTGGTGATTGTTTATGAATAATAGAAAAGAGATTGCTCATGAGTTTGCAAAGACAATAAATTCAGATAAGATTATTAAAATCATTTTATTTGGATCAGTTGCTCGTGGCGATGATACAGAAGAATCTGATATTGATATTTTGATTGTATCTAATCATCGTGAAAATATTGAAGATGTTATCGCTGAGGAAGTGGCATGGATTATGTATGATAAAAATGAGTTAATTTCTGCTCACATTATGTCTGAAGACAGATTCATCAACACACAACATTTCTCTTTTTTATCCAATGTTCTATCAGAAGGTGTTGAAATTGGATGAAACTCAATTATTTTTTGAAAAATCTAAAGAAATTGCTTAGTGCTCATTCATCATATGATTTAGAGGATTATTCTTCTGCAGTTAGTTTATCTTATTATGCCATGTTTTTGGTTGCAAAAGCTTTGATACTAAAAAAAGGAGTCAAGGCTCCTAAAACACATAAAGGGCTAATTTATCTTTTTAAAGTCAATTACATTGACCAAGATGATTTTTCATATGAAAAATATGTTTATCTAGCAGACACTCAATCTGACCGTGAAGATGCTGATTATGATGCATTTGATGGAATTGATGAAAGAATTGCTAGAAAAAGAATTAAACAAGCAGAAGAATTTATTGCCGAAGCTGAAAGATTCATTTAATTGAATAATAAAGTAATTTTAAATATTTCTAATTTAGACATATTTTTTAGTTGTTTTTTGAGATGATAATTATGAAGATATTTTGTAATCACCATCCTAATTATATTTAAATTATTTAATGATTTAACTGAATATAATAATCACCCTATTTCCATTAACATACATTTGATAATTCAAGGATTACTTTTTTAGATTTTAATTCAATAAAACAACATTAACGGCAGCATTTTTGAAATTAAAATGGATTCTGCACTGAGATATATATGAACGAAGTTTAAAAAGGAAGTTTTGAACATTAAATCAACGAGGTTAATGTTGAAAAATAATCAGACAATATGCTGATAAAAATGTTTAAAATATATTCCATACCTTAAATTGAATATGCAAATTTATAGAACATCCAATTCCAATTAAAAGATTTAAACACTTATTGTTTTACTCTAGGGGTGTCCGTCAAAACTGATTTTTGAGTATTGAGTTTTAGTAAATGTTTACATCAAGCTTTAATTGATGTGTAGTGGATACACTTTCGCAAAAATCTACAATATCTTCTTTATTGTTTTGCTCTCCTCGAATAAGATTATA
>NZ_JAFUHT010000053.1 GCF_017468685.1 Methanobrevibacter sp. | reverse complement strand
TTTTTCAAGTTTAAATGTAAAAATTGAAGTCTTTTTCAACTTTATTGTAAATTTTGCTTTTTCTCTTGTTTTTTTGCTTTTAAACAATTGTGGGTAAGAATTCATTTAAATCATCAAAAAAATAATACTATGTATTTATTAATAATCAAAAATAAAACATTATTGTAAGTATTGTGTCCATTCACAATACCTATATGTGTATTATCGAGCAGAACGAACGTTCGGTTTAGTTAATTGATTTTTAGACAATATGAGGTACTTAAAAAATGACGAAAAAAAGTATAGGAATATTGCTGATAATTCTTGTAATGATTATAAGTATCGGTGCAATTTCAGCGGCCGATGCTAATGAAACCTTGCAAGGGGAAGTTAGCGATACAAATATTGCTTTAACAGACGAAGTTGACGATACAAATGTCGCAGCAACTTCTTCTGATTTGAAACAAGAAGTCAATGACACTTCACCTGCGATTGAAAGTGTCGATGACATAGATGAAATTATTGTTGACGATAGTCGAAATGAAAATCATAAGGTGGGAGTTGCATCATCTGCTTCAAATGATGTGCTTTCTGCTTCAAATGATGATTTGCTTGGAGAAAACCCTAACTTTTATTATAATGGCAAATGGTACGGAGATTTGGATGATGCCGTTGATGATGCCTGTGATAATAATGGAGGAACAATATATCTTACAGCAAGAGCATGGGGTTACGATTCAGCTGAACGAGAAATTACAATTAGTGACGGTGTATGGATAACATTCCAGCCTCTTAATTCAGGTGATACAGTTATTTTTGACGGCCAAAGTAATAAGTATTGGTTCTTTAAGATAAGCGATAAAAATGCACACATCACCTTCAATGACATAACCTTTAGAAATGGAGGGGACGGATCTTTAGCTAATGATGGAGGTGCTATTAGGATTATACATGGATCTGTGACCTTTAACAACTGTATTTTTAATAACAATAAAGCTTGTAAGAACGTTTTTGGAGGTCATGGTTGGGGAGGAGCAATCTTTCTTGATGAATCAGATGCTTCACTCATAGCTAATAATTGCCGTTTCACAAACAATGAAGCCGATAATGGAGGTGGAGCTGTCTATGTTGAAGATGGAGCTAAAGCCACTTTTAATGACTGTTATTTCGAGGGCAATAAAGCAGACGGATCTGCAAACCATGTTCAGGATGAAGCTGGTAGTGAATCATCTCATTCCTTTTCCAATTGTCGGTTTATAGGAAGCGGTTCCCTTGATATTGAAGTGGAGGTTACTACTAATACAGTTCGTATAACTCCTGATGTAAACGATGATGTGAATTATGCTGTTTTATATAAAAATGGTGTGGAATATGATAGAAAACCTTGTAATGATGGTGATACCGCAACTTTCTCTAATCTGGAGAAAGGAACCTATACAGTTTACATGATGAAAAATTGGGAATCAAAATATGAGTATTCAGGAAATACTTTTTCTCTTATAATCCCTTCTTTTGTTTTAGATGGTGAGCAGGTATTTGAAACTTTAAGTGCTGCTGTAAATGCTATTCCTAGTGGCGGATC
>NZ_JAFUHT010000052.1 GCF_017468685.1 Methanobrevibacter sp. | reverse complement strand
TTAGTTAGTGAGATGAAGAACCTATAAGCCACCTAATTGACCATAATAAGTTATGGAAAGTCGCCACCTGTGGTGACGAGGACTTATAGGCTAAACCAATATTTAGGATTTTACCTTCTAATCTTCACTTAATATCTAAGCACCTTAAAATATATAAACATTTTCATTATCCATACTTATCCATTTCATTTCCTCATTATGCTTTTAAGGCTATTAATGTCGAATCTGTGTCTGTCAAGTTCCACCATCAGTTTGTTTTTCTTGTTTTCTATTTTGATAAATTACTATAACTGTAATATAAATCCCATTATAATATGAAAAACACACCTCGCATTACATCAGTTAAATTTTACTATTTATATTCCCAACAATTACTCAATTACTGCGACTTATGCAGGCAATGGAACGGGTATGTTGATGAAAAAACCGCTAAAAAGTTAAGATTAATTAATTAAGCAATTTAAAAAGTAACTTGCTTCTAGTCACTTACCTCTTTCTTTTTTTACTAACTTCAAAACTGTCAAATAATATCTTATGGACTATTGCATTCAATGCTTTTGCTCTTTATGTCTTATTTTTATGTGTCAATTCTTATAGTATTTTAATTGACAGTTGGTGGCAAATGAAATTATTCAAGTTCGTATGCATTCACTAATTTTTTCAGATACCTGATGGTTAAAAGTAATGTTGATTCAACTTAATATTAGTAGGTATAACCTAAAAATTGTTTTAAATATTAATTTATTATCTATTCAGATAATAAGTAAATAATATCTCCTTAAATCTGGTATCATCCGTTTTTTGAGGATTGCTTTGTGAAAGGTATTTTGATTCAAGATAATTATACTCGGATTCTTGATTCAATTTGTCAATTTTTTCCCGTTTGTATATATTTACACTTTCATCCAATGCATTATAAAAGGATTCATCATCTATTTTACTTTGTGGTGTGCTTTTAATCAACTTTTCAATGTCTGAATTAATTTCCTTGTCTGTCCATGCAATCTCGTAAACCGATTTGCCTGATGCGAAATATGCATGTGAATGGTTGCCTCCGACATACTTGTTGTATTGGCTGAAATGCCTTACCGGGTGATTGTTGATATTTAAATCCTCACTTGAATCCTTTTCAACTGCCCACAGACCAATTTTTCCTGCAACATCCTCATCAATGCATCTGATTGAAAAAACGTTGTCCAATTCGTATTCATCATCATCTATCTCGCCACCTGAGTATTTTGAAGGTATTTCAAATGTGACATTGTTTATCTCAACGGTTTGAGTTGCGTAAACACAACCTGCAAGTAATGTGAATATCACTAAAAATAGAAAAATCTTTTTCATAATCATTTCGCTTCTAAAAAATAGTATGTATATTAAAAATAAAAAAAGTTGTTTAAAGGATTAGAATAATCCTTTAAAGATTTTGTTATGATCCTATGCTTTCTATTCCTTTAGTGGCAAGCAATTTTGTAAATGAACCTTCTGGTTGCATTATGATGTTGCCTTTGGAATATTCATCTAATGCTGCTTTAACCATAGTTGCTTTCTTGTCAGGGTCTGCGGCTGCTTGAGCCAATGCTTTAACAAGCACCATTACTGCATCGGATCTGGACATTGTTCCTGTAACTCCTTCGTTACCTGCATATCCGTTATAAGCATCGTTTTCACGAATGATGTCAGTTGCACTAAGGTTTGTCACTTTTCCATCAACTTCTAATGGACGAATGGAATCGATTACATTGTCTACTCCTTCATCATAGACAAGAACTACTGCATCAGGTGTCATGTTGGTATTGTATTCTATAATTTCTTTTGCATATTGCATACCATCTTCCACACCATCATAAAGACTGTCGTGAAGGAACATTTTTCCACCACCCAGGGCACTTGATGCGGGCTGAGTTGGGTGTGTCATTCCACCAGGATAGACTGGAGTGTAGTTTGCAAAACTACCGTTTTCCAAATGAATCATAAATGCCATGTCCACTCCCCCGTTGGATTGTTCGTATTTATCAGCAGCCAATATAAGGATATCCTTATCTTCCTGTGATAAATCAGGACCTGAATTTAATGCTCCGTAAATTGAAGCTAAAAGTCCTATAAGAACAACTAAAAGAATAGCTATGATTAATTTTTTTGTCCTTTTCATTTTAATTCCCACGTTTTAATTTTTAAGAATTAAATTTTTAATTAAATATAAATCTTATAAGATACAATTAAATTGTTCTCATATATGATTTTTTATTATTAAATTATATAAATATTATTGAAATTCGACTTTTTTACGAGCAGTTTTTACTTTTACATTTTTTTAAGAAAATAAAACTATTTTCAAAAAAGTTTTTATACACAAGGTGATAATAAAATATAGTATGGCGAAGGATGACCGAAGTAGCATAAACCCATTTACCGGAAAATCTCATTTTGACATGGTCAATGATGACAAGTTTCTTAAAGATTCATATAATGAATATTACAGCATGATCAATCAGGTTCAACTATTGGATAATACTCAAAACGGACAGATAGTTAGAAATGTTGCAATAAAGCTAATTCAGGCCGTTGAGTCATATCTTTCAAAAATCGGAAGATTGGATTATGTTGAGGATTATTATGATTGGGATTTTCACTTGGTTGCAGATGACACTGTCAATGCTTTCTGTATGCCTGGAGGCAAAATCGTAATGTTTTCAGGAATTTTATCTGTTGCAAACACCGAAGAAAAAGTAGCTTTCATTTTAGGCCATGAAATGGCCCATGCACTTCTAGATCATTCAAGAACAAGAATCAGTGCTCAAAATGCACAAAATACAATAGCTTCTGCCGCTTGGATTGGAAGTATTGCGATGGATCTTGTTGGTTTGGGTTCACTAGGTTCCCTGACCCGTGCAGCCACTAATGTTGCAAGCATCGGTTCGCAATTTTTCCTAATGAATCCCTGGGGAAGGGACCAGGAGCTTGAAGCGGACCGTTTGGGCATGCTGATGATTCATTGGGCAGGTTATGATATTTCAGATATTCCTGCATTTTGGCAGTCAATGTCCGAGCAAAACTCTAATGAGCATGATTTTTTCTCAACACATCCTGCCGATTCAAAAAGGATTGCTTCAATGAATGAATTGATTATGGAAATTGAAAACGGAACTGATTTTTACTCTCAGCCTGTCTTGAGAAATACTCCAAAGCCAAAAGAGGAATTTAAGGATTATCATTTGATTAATGATAATGTTAAATATTGCCAGGAATGTGGAACTCGGGCAAATGCTGATGATAAATTCTGCACTGTATGTGGGGCTAAATTTGAAGTTGAATTAAAATGTGGTAAATGTGGAAGTTTGGTTAATGAGGGAGATTCGTTTTGTATGAATTGTGGAAACAAGCTTTGAGGTGTGAATATGGATAAGGAAACAGAAGCCAAATTGATTAGATATATACAAAAGTCAACTTACAGGCATCGTGCATTTAAGGCTATTGGTCGTGGTGTGAAAATGCCGAAAGAGATTGCTGAGGATAGTGGCATTTTACAGAATCATGTTTCAAATGTTTTAAGGCAATTAAAGGAAAAAGAAGTTGTCGAATGTCTTAATCCAAAAGTTAGGAAAGGACGTCTCTACAGATTGTCTGAAGATGGTTTACGTCTTTTGGATAAGGTTGATTGATTTTTTTTCATTTCCGAAAACTTTATATATTATTTGATGTTAATATATTGTGTGTAAGTTATACACAATATAACAACAAAATCATGGAAGTGAAAAATATGGATACAACACCACAAAATGAAAACTTGGACTTGATATTTTTAATGGACCGCAGTGGATCCATGAGAGGATCAGAAGAAGACACAATTGGTGGGTTCAACTCATTTATCGAAAGAGAAAAAGCAAAAGGACTAAACACTACAGTAACCACAATTCTTTTTGATGACTACTATGAAGTGTTATACAAAAGAAAATCAATCGATGAAGTGGAATTATTAACTAGCGAAGAATATTGGGTAAGGGGATGCACAGCACTGTTGGATGCAATTGGAAAAACAATCAATACTCTTGACAAGGAAATCGACAACAAAGCATTATTTGTAATAATGACTGATGGAATGGAAAATTCTTCCAAGGAATTTACAAAAGCCCAGATTTCAAATCTTATTAACAGCCACAACTGGGAATTCATATACATAGGAGCAGACATTGACTCCTACTCAGAAGCTGGAAACATAGGTATAAGAAAATCCCGCGTTGCAAATTATAGGAAAACAAAAGAAGGATTTGGTGATGTTTTCAGGTCAGTTGAAAACGTTTCATATTGTGTACGGGAAAATATGGATTTGGAGAATTCGGACTGGAAGAAAGATTTGGAAAAATATGATTAGATTCCCACTTTCCTAAATGCTCTGTTTCGTCTCATACAGCTTTCACAAACACCACAGGGATCATCTTCTCCTTTATAACATGAATAACTTAATTTAATTGGAGCACCAATTTCAACGCCTAACTCGACCAGTTCCTCCTTACTCAAATTAATGCATGGTGCTTCAATTCTTATTTTATCCGGTGAACCAACATCAATCAGTTCATTGAATTTTTCTAGATACTCTTTTGAATTGTCCGGAAATGTTGCTCCTTCCTCATTGTTCCATCCGACAATGATGATTTCCGCACCGATACTTTCAGCATAGGATAGTGCAATTGATGTAAAGACTGTGTTTCTTGCAGGAACCCAAACATTCTCAGCACTTTCACCGCTTTTATCCAAATCGTCCAAATCATCTTCTGTGACTTCAGGAATATCTGCTGAAGTATTCAAACTGGAGTTGCTGATATTTGAAAGCCATTCAAGATTAATCACTTCATGACTCCAACCCATCTTTTCACAGATTTTTTTTGATGCATTTATTTCTGGATTTAATGCCTTTTGACCGTAATTGAAGGTTATGGCATGAATTTCATAATCCTTGTCAAAAACTGTAGTTGCAACAGTACAGTCAAGTCCTCCTGAAAAAACGCTGATTGCCTTTTTCATTTTATTATCTCCTTAACTTTTCTTAAAGCTAAACCGGTGTCTTGAGCAATAGTTTTTAAATCCTCATATTCGGGTCTTTTTGAAATCACTTCGCCATTGACATAACCTATTTTGAATGTTACGTCATATGTTTTGCCGTTTATTTCATAGCTTTTAGTTTCAAATTCACGTCTTGCAATTCCTCTGTGCATGTTGGGAGCAATTCTGATGCCCAAACTGCCGGTTTCTTTAAAAATAATATTTAACATGTTTTCTCTATTTGATTTTCTAGAAATTACCTTTAAAAGACTTCCCTGACGATTTTTTTTCATGATAATTGGTGTAATTGAAACGTCACTTGCACCGGCATCCAACAATACGTCAAAGAGGTATCCGATTTCTTCACCGGTTAAATGGTCAAGGTTGGTTTCAATAACATCTATGCTGTCGCTTTCGCTCATATCTGTTGCTTCAATTATTCTTAACACATTCGGATGGTCAAAATCCTTACGTCCGGCACCGTAACCGACTTTTTTTGCTTTAATTTGTGGGATGAACTCTTTGATTTCGCCGCATAATTCCATATATATTGCAGAACCGGTAGGTGTTGCTAACTCAGAGTCAACAGGTCCTCCAATCATATATGCATCATTTAAAATCTCAACAACAGCAGGTGCAGGAACAGGTATTGTTCCATGGGCAGTTTTAACCCTTCCACCTCCAACAGCTATTGGAAGGCCGATAATTTCATGTAAATCATAACCTAATGAGTAATATGCATAAACTGAACCTATCACATCAGCAACCGCATCGCTTGCCCCAACCTCATGGAAATGAACTTCGTTTAAATTTTTGCCGTGCACTTTGCTTTCGGCTTTTGCAATTCTTTCGAAAATACTGACTGAAGTATTAATTACTTTTTCATCCAAATCCAGTTTCCTGATTTTTGAAATGAAATCATTATAGTTTATGGGATGCTTGTTCTCCAGCATCTCAACATGGCATAATGTTGATGAAATTCCATGTTTTGCGACCTTGGAAAATGTCACTTCAACTTTTCCAAATTCATAAGCTGATTTTTCCATCACTTCTTTTAATTTATCTGCATCTGCTCCTAAATCGACAAATGCTCCAATCAGCATGTTTCCTGCTATTCCACTGGATTGAGGGTCAATAATAATTGTCATAATGATAATTCCTTTTTTTATAGTTATACTATAATATTAAATTAAATTATTAATATATATTATCACATGAAATTAAATGTCACAGAAAAGGATTACGGAGTTTGCATCAATAATCCAAATCATTTTTTGGCCTTAAGTGATTTTACTGTCAGCGACGGTATTGATATTGTTGAAAATGTTAATGTGGTAATTGCCAAGGATGAATTCAATGCAACTGCCAAACGTGCAGAAACATTCAATCAATTACAGGGTTCCTACATTGCTCAGGCAACCGATTCAATTGATTATTTTTCAAAAACATATGATGATTTGACCATTTTCACATTCATGGCAAATGATATTGTCCTTGAAGATTTTACTGACAAATTAAAAGTTGCTAATTCACCAAAAGGATTTGTAGATGCAAGAATCAATTTAAGTCATGTAATTTACATTGACAGAGTTATTTCACCTAAAGATTTGCTTAAAATATTTAAATTGATTTCAAGCGCTAAGGCCAGAGCTTTAGCTCGAATGAATCTGCCGGTTCACATTCAAAATATTTTAAACGCTGATGACTTTTTAGCCCTATTGGCAAATATTCCTGAAAATGACGGTCAGTCTTTGGATATTAATAATGCTGAATATGATGATATTGATTTTGAGGATTTAAAAATCAGAATTACGGATGCAGTTGAAATAAGCATTGAGGATGCTTTTGAAAAAATGGGTCTGACATTCGGTATTCTTGATTATCTTGTTTCTGAGGCAATTCAGATTGGTGATTTGGTTGAAGCGGGAACAGATCTTTTGGATGAAGATGATATAACACAGGATTTAAAGGACAGAATGGAGTCACAAATCCTTAAGGCTTTAAGTGATGTCAATGTGATAACTTTGATTGATGCTGCACTTAAAATTCAATGGGAGCTGACAGAAAAAGGATTGCGTGAATTTGATTGTGATGATTATATATACAGTAGTGAAGTGTTTGGAATGGCTGTTGCAAACCAGATTGCAGGCACAAAGGCAATAATTAACTTCAAGAGGTATAATGAAGCAAAGCCCGGTATCATTTGGGGATTGCCTCTAATACTTAGTGATGCATTTGCCGGGTTGATTGCTGGTTGTGTTTCTAAGATTTTTGAGGAGTAATCTTAATTGCTTTGTTTTTTAGATATATTATAAACAGGATTATTTTTTCCCAATATCTGCTTCATCTAAAAAAAGATTATTGAGTTTCAATCTGATGTCATCAGGAATTCTGACTGATTTCTCTTGGATGTAATCATAGTGGACTATAATGGATTTTCCTTTTGCCTTGATTTGCCCATCCTGCCAGACTTCATTTCCAACTGTAAATGAGGAATTTCCAATTTTCAGGATATATGTTCTTATCTCCACGTCCTGGCCGTAGCGGATCTGGCCTAAAAAATCTGTCTCGTTTCTAACCAGAATAAGTTTCCATTTTTCCAAATTCAAATCCAAATCCGGTATGAAATATCTGTAAATCTCTTCTCTTGCAAGTTCAAACCATTCTCCGATATGATTGTTGTTTACATGTTTCATACCATCTATTTCTCCAAATCGTGGAGTTAGCATCATCTTTAACATAATTATTCCTTTGCTTTTTCAACTAATCTTTTGCCTAACTCATAAGCATTTTTTAAGTCTTTAGGGAATTGTTCGTCCCGTTGCTTTGATCTGCTTTCTTCCAGCCCTTCAGGCACATCATATTTTGAATAGTTTTTGAATTGGTATGTGAAATGTGCATACAGTGTTTCAGTATAACCGTAAAGGGTTTCAAGGAAGTATTTGTTCGCATCAAGATTAGGTTTAAATTCTTCTGCAGCTTCCTTTGGAGCGCCGGTTGTATAAATCATTGCTGTTGGAACGGTTCTGCCAAGTAGGCTACTTTCAACTTCTCCGGTTTTTTCATTGACTTTTGGATTATATGACAGGATTGGAAACATTAAACGCTCCATGAATGACCTTAAAACGCCGGTAGTGAAATAAAAATAGATCGGACTTCCCATTACAATGACATCGGCGTTCAATGCTTTTTCAAGTATGGGTGTTATTTCATCTTTTATAGCACATAATCCGTTTGTTTTTGCATTTTTAAGTTTACATGCAAAACAGCTTTTACATCCTATGAAATTATAATCATAAAGATTTATAATTTCAACTTCGGATCCTGCATCTTTTGCACCTTCCATTGCCTTTTCAAGCATTTGATAGGTGCTCCATTTCTTACGTGGCCCTCCATTTATAAAAATAGCTTTCATAACAATAACCTCATATTAATTTTTGTTTACTGATTAATATATAATATTGTTCGAGCCACTAAATGAATATCTTTTGATTTAATTTTGATTATTCAATACTTCCTTGATGAAATATTCATGAATTAATGTGTTTTCAGTCAATTCGGGATGAAATGAAATTGCAATATTGTGTTTCTGCTGAATAGCTATTATCTCACCATTGAACTCAGATAATATCTTGATGTCTGTTTTTGTTTTATCATATGACTCGAGTGCCGGCGCTCTGATGAATACTCCAGGATATTTTTGATTTAATATTTCAATTTCTGCTTCAAATGAATCCTTTTGCCTACCATATGTGTTTCTCTTGACTGTTATATCCATAAGTCCAAGTAATGGCTGATTAAAATCTGTTTTTTTACCAAGAAGCACCATTCCTGCACATGTTCCAAAGACTGGAATGTCATTGTCTTTTATTATTTTGTCAATGCCTCTTTTCTCAATTAACTTGCCGATTACAGTGCTTTCTCCACCAGAGATTATTATGCCGTCACATGTTTTGACATCTTCACTGTATCTTACAGGTTCCACTTCTATTTCTAATTCCAAGTTTTCAACGGCTTTTTTGGTTATCTCAAAGTGTTCTGAAACTGCACCCTGTAGATTAAGGATTCCTATCTTTACCATTTGTGCACCCGTTAGTGATAATAAAAAATATGAGGAATTTTAAATTCCTCTGTCCTGCATTCTGTCTGATTCAGTTAATGTTGACATTTCCAGACCTTTCATTGCTTCACCCAAACCTTTGGATACTTCAGCTAATACTTCCGGTTTGTCGTAGTTTGCTGTTGCTTCGACTATTGCTTTTGCAAATGCTTCCGGATTGTTTGATTTGAAGATTCCTGATCCTACAAAAATACCGTCGGAACCTAACTGCATCATGAGTGATGCATCTGCAGGTGTTGCAATACCGCCTGCCGCAAAATTGACAACTGGTAATTTGCCAAGCTCAGCGGTTTGTTTTACAAGTTCAATTGGAGCTTCAATGTTTCTTGCATATTTCCAGAGTTCCTCTTCTTCAAGTCCTTGTATGGTTCTTATTTCACCAGTTACCCTCCTCATATGACGAACGGCTTCCACAATGTTTCCGGTTCCAGGTTCTCCTTTTGTACGAATCATTGCTGCTCCTTCATCGATTCTTCTTAATGCTTCGCCAAGATTACGTGCTCCGCATACGAATGGTATTGTGAATTCTTTTTTGTTGATGTGATATTCTTCGTCTGCAGGTGTTAGCACTTCACTTTCATCAATCATGTCGACTCCGAGGGTTTCCAGGATTTGTGCTTCTGCGATATGTCCGATTCTTGCTTTTGCCATTACTGGGATGGATACTGCATCAACCACTTCTTCGACAATTGTTGGGTCGGCCATTCTTGCCACTCCTCCTGCCGCACGAATGTCTGCAGGTACCTTTTCAAGCGCCATTACTGCTACTGCTCCTGCATCTTCTGCAATTGCAGCTTGTTCTGCATTTACTACATCCATGATAACTCCGCCTTTTGTCATTTTAGCGAAGCCTTCTTTTAGTACGTCGGTTCCTTTTTCTACCATGTGTATTTCTCCGTCATATTTAATATAACAATTGTTATTATTATTTTTCATCATATATAAATGTTAATTTTTCACAAGAATTATGTGAACAAAAAATTAATATCAAAATAGTTTTTTTCCAATGTCGTCAACTTAATTTTTGATTTCATGTTTTTTTCCTGATTTTTATGTTGGTTTGTAGTTGATGTTGAATTTTCTTTGTTTTTTCTTGTTTCTGGTTGTTGTTGGATTTTTGACATT
>NZ_JAFUHT010000051.1 GCF_017468685.1 Methanobrevibacter sp. | reverse complement strand
CTATGATGAAAAAGGACTGTGGGGTGAAAAAGGAGTATTTCTTTATATTTCAGGATATAACGGTCTCGGCGCGTCAAAACACACAAAAGTCACAAAAGTGAAATTCCTGTTTAAAAACTCAAAAACCGGAAAGGTAATTTCAAAAAGTCCTGTTAAACTTGGAAAGGATTTGGTTAAGATAAATCCTGTTAAAGGGTATGTTCCGGTTAGCATTAAGGTGTGGTATAAGGATAAGGCTTAGGTGAATTTTTTAACTATAGATGGGGTAAAAGCAGTTAGTCTAAACTGCTTATTTGACCCATTTGATTTTGTAGTAGAGGTGTGAGTCTCCACTGCTTGCTCTTAATTTGCAGAAATTCCAGCCTTTTTTGCTCCAGTCATCAGGATTCTTTGTATAGAATAATCTGAATTTGGACCCGCCTTTCTTTTTGGTGGTGTCATAAATCTTTTCACCATACATTTTGCTGTCCTTTTTGTTTTTCTTTAGTTTTGCTTTATAGGTTTTTCCTTTGTATTTGAATTTTGCTGTATAATATGTTTTGTGTTTCTTGATTTTAACAATCGGCTTGGCATCAACAGGTTCTACGGCATAAGCACAGAGCATGCCCACGAGAAAAATTGTTAAAACGGTTAAAATTAAAAATTTCTTGTTCATTTTATTCTCCTTTTTATACTTTTTAATATCAAATTTATAACGTCATATTTATAATGTTTTTTATTATTTGTTTGGGATAGTTATTAATTAACGATCGACATTTTTTAATATCTGTTTATATATAAATTGTATATAATCAAGGAAATATTGATTTCATTTCGCAAAACGGTCGTGCAGGTTTTTAATATGTCTGAAAATATACAGGTTGATTCATTTTATAGATATTTAATTTCTAATGGATATTATTTTGATAAAGAATTGATTGAAAACTATTTGTTGTCATTAAAGGTTAAGCCATTTGAAATATTAACTGGGAATTCTGGAACTGGAAAAACAAAATTATCTCAATTGTTTGCTAAATTTATATCAAGCAAAATTTCTCATCCTCTAATAAAAATTAATTTGACTGATTCTGTTTTAAATCAAAATCGTTGGGCAACTATAGGTAGGGATTCAATTAAAAATATATTTCCTTTTGAATATTATGAGGGGAACTATGATTTAACTATTGATGGAATACCTGCAAAGGGGTCAATTTATTTATTAGTTCAGCTAAGATATAAGGATGAGGAATTAACAAATTATTTTCAACAAATTTTAGATTCAGGAAAAGATGAGACCTATTTCAATATCAATTCGGAGTTAGTAAATAAATTTATTAGTAATGTTCCTATACCTATAGATCATAAAGCTGAAATTCATCAAACTTCCAATTTTTGTTCATATGATAATCGGGGTAAAAAACCAGAATGGAATTTAGAAACTGATTTCTATAAATATACTGTTTTTCCAAAAAGTTATTGTGAAGGAAGTATTTTTGTAAATGGCAAGGAATATTGGGCTAAAATTCGAATTACGGGAAAGTTATATTATGAAAAAGATAAAAAAATTCAAAAACATCTAAAACAAAAAAAGGATCAAGATGTTGAAATTATAATTAATGTTGATGATTCTTTTGAGAATGTTCCGGATTTAACTAATAATTACCTAGATTTATATAAAATAATACCTATTGGAGCAAATTGGACTGATAATACCAATATTGTCGGATATTATAATGTAATTACAGAAGATTATCAGTCAACTCCTGCATATGAATTAATTAAACAGGCTAAAAATGATCCAACTAATCCCTACTTTTTAATTTTAGACGAAATGAATCTGTCACATGTTGAAAGATATTTTGCTGATTTCCTGTCAGCTATTGAAAGTGGTGAAGAAATTCCATTATATGGTAATAATGAGACTTTAAAACTTCCAGATAATCTTTTCATAATAGGTACTGTTAATGTTGATGAAACAACTTATATGTTCTCACCAAAAGTATTGGATAGGGCAAATACTATTGAATTTGATACTTTGCGCGCATGGGATTATATGTTATCTGATTCCAGTGATGATGATTTTAAAGGAGACATTAATTACTTGCAATCTCCACTTGAAGATTCTGATATCTCTAATTTAAACATTGAAGATTTAAAGGAAATTTTATCTCAAATTTATAATGGTGAGGATAATTTATGGGATACTTTGGCAATGGAGCTCACAGGTTTTCAGGAAACTCTTAAAGATTCCAGTTTTGATTTTGGTTTTAGGGTAATCAACGAAATTTTAAGATTTATGGTAGTTGCATGGAGATATGAAAACGAACCTAAAGAGTGGAATAATTGGGAAAGATACTTTGATGCGCAAATCAAACAAAAAATCCTTCCAAAATTACATGGATCTGAAAAAGCTATTGGAAATGTCGTAACAAACTTGTTTAATATCTGTTTGGTTGAAAGAAACAATAATGAAAATCCTAAAAACTTTGAAGTCACAAAAGAAAACTCAAGATATTATACATCTGCATTAAAGCTTCAAAACATGGCTAAAGTATTGTCTGATCAAAGATATGTTTCATTTATTAATTAGATTTAAATGATTGAGCAAAAAGTAATAATTCATTTGACTGATGAGGAATCAGATAATCTTGGAACTTTAACAATTAGTTCGCTGGATTATAGGGGTAGCAAAGATTCCAATAGGGATATTTCTCATTCAATAACCTTAATTAATGTTCCAATTGTTGATGAGCCCGATAACTTGACTCCCATTCAATATTGTCCAGACATTGGAGCCAATTTTGCTAAATTACTATTTTTAGAAGAAACTGAGTATCAGGTACTATTCGAATCAAAAGATGTTAATGCTTCTTATGATGTGTTGTATTCATTAATAAAAATTAATGATAGTCATTTTAAAGAGTTTAGGTTTGATTTGGGTGATAAGAAGAATTATAAAATTGCAGGCACTTTGAATTTCAGAAGCTATGTCGGAAAATCATTTTTGGATATCAGAAAAGATGGGGTCAACTCGATTAAAATTCCAATTGAAGTTCGATCTAAAAAAATAGATTACTTTAACCAATACTCAGCAATGATAGCTGATTTGTCACAGCATGCATTAAGTTTAATATTTGAAGTTAATTCTCCTTTATATCAGGAATTTGAACTTGATTATAGACAAAAAGAAACATATTATGAAGATTTCATGTTTTTGGAGTATCTTTTCCGTCGTGATAATTTGCCTTCCATATTTGAATACATTTCTAAAAATTTACACTCACAATTGATAAATCATACAGAAACTGTTCCAATTTCATTTGCATCAAATGTAAATCAGAATACTTTAAAAAATATGGTTTCAAAGTCAAATAATCTATCTAAATCAGATGCTGATTTTAAAATAGTTGAAAAATTAAATGGTTATATTCCTCGTGAAATAGAACAAACCAAACATGAGGACATCATTGATGTTGCTGAAAACAGGTTTTTCAAATACTTTTTGGAATTGATACTGGAGTTAATTGAAAAGCTACTTAAAACATCTAAAGAAGGTTATATTAAAGATAAACTGCTGTCATTTGAAGAAGAAATGGAATATTTCCTGTCAAATAAGTTTTTCAATCATATTTCAACAATGGATTATGTTCCATTTAACTCACAGATACTGCAGAAAAAAGAGGGATATAGGGAAATATTTCAATACTTCCTGATGCTTGAATTTTCATTTAGATTAAGTTGGGATGAGATAAACAATCAATTTAAGGGTTTTGAAAAGAAATTATCTGAATTATATGAATATTGGTGCTATTTTAAATTGCTAAAAGTTTTAAATGAATTGAGCATAAAAAAGATTAATTTTGAAGATGTATTTAAAATCAATAAGGATAACTGGTCAATAAGTATTAAAAAAGGAATTGGGTCTCGTAAAACTTTTCATTTGAATTTATATGGCCATGATATTGAAATAGATTTGTTTTACAATTTAAGATTTTCAGATGGATCGCAATACCGGTCTTATTCACTTGCATTTAAACCGGATTATACACTGCTTGTAAAAATAAATGATGAAATTAACTATGTTCATTTTGATGCTAAATATAGGTCAGAACTGGAAATAATAGATTATTATGATACAATTGAATCAAATAAACAATTAGATGAGGAAATAGAAAAAAGAGATTCTCTTGAAGAAAAAGAAAGGCTTTTTAAAGATGGAGATATCTATAAAATGCATACCTATAAAGATTCAATTTTACTAACTGAAGGGTCATATGTTTTATATCCTGGAAACAGAACAAAAAAATTCTTAGAAACAAATACTGTAATCCCTTCTGTTGGAGCATTTTCTTTAACTCCTGGAAATGACGGATTTGAAGAGGATGATTTGGAATCATTTATTAAAGAAGTTATTTGGACTTTACTGTTTAATAAGGGTTTGACTACTCGAGAATGGGTAAGCAATAATTAACATTTATAACGTAAGCTGCCCTATATTTAACCAGGAGAAACAATCATGAAAACTTTAAATGTTGTTGCAGCTATTATCAAAAAGGACAATAAAATCCTTGCAACCAAAAGAGGCTATGGTGAATTCATTAACATGTGGGAATTTCCAGGCGGAAAAATAGAAAATTCAGAAACAAAAGAGGA
Organism: Methanobrevibacter sp.; assembly: GCF_017468685.1. NCBI lineage: Archaea > Methanobacteriati > Methanobacteriota > Methanobacteria > Methanobacteriales > Methanobacteriaceae > Methanobrevibacter > Methanobrevibacter sp. The sequence continues at coordinate 47,390 of NZ_JAFUHT010000051.1, read as the reverse complement.
AGCTTTAATAAGAGAAATCAAAGAGGAACTCGACTGCACAATAAAACCCACCAAGTTTGCCCTTGACCTCGAATACCAGTATCCTACTTTTTATCTTAAGATGTCATGCTATGAGGCAATAATTGAAAAGGGAACTCCAAAGCTTTTAGAACATAACGATGCAAGATGGCTCACTAAAGATCAACTAAACGATGTCAACTGGATTCCTGCCGATTTAAAAATCATAGATTACCTAAAAGAAACTATGGATGATTGAAATGACAGACAAAAGAATCACTTTAGCAAAGCGTAAACTTGAAGAACTCCAAAACAAGTTGGAAAAGGTCAAAGGCACTCCAAAAGAAGAGGAGTTCCAAATCCAAATAACCAAACTTGAAGATTTAATAAAACACCTTGAAGAGCAGTAATTATGAACATGGATGAAATCCTGAATGGTGCGAAAACCGCTTTTATAAATCAGCATTCCAGCTCCAGCTCTGATTTTCGTCCAAAATTATTATACAACAATAATCGCTCCAAGGTCATAAATTCAATCAGGGATGAACTCAGAAACTGTGATGAGTTCATAATCTCTGCTGCTTTCATCACCATGGGCGGAATCACTCCTTTACTGGAAGAATTTCGCAATCTAGAAAAGAGAAATATTAAGGGTAAAATCCTCACCACTGACTATCTGACTTTTACAGAACCTAAGGCGTTAAGAAAACTTAATGATTTTAAAAATATTGAAATCAAACTCTATTTGCAAAAAAATGAGGGGTTTCACACAAAGGGTTATATATTCAAAAAAGGGGATGTTTTTACTGGAATTGTCGGAAGTTCCAACATGACCATGAATGCACTTACTGTCAACAAGGAATGGAATGTTGAGTTCACCTCGATGTTGGAAGGTGAGATTCTTTTGGAACTTCGCTCCGAATTCAATGAGTTATGGCAAAATGCGGCAAGTCTTGAAGATGCACTTCCCGAGTATGAAAAAATCTATGATGCCAACAAAAAGTTCACCAATTTAAGAAAGCTTACCCAAAAGATTAAAGATGAGCATGTCACTTTAACTCCAAACTATATGCAGGAGCAGTTTCTTGAAAATATCAGAAATCTAATAAGTCATGGAGAGTCCCGTGCCATCCTTGTATCGGCCACAGGTACCGGTAAGACCTATGCATCTGCTTTTGCAGTTGATGATTTTGGGCCTGAAAGATTTCTCTTTCTGGTTCACAGGGAACAGATTGCCAAACAGTCAATTGAAGCTTACAAAAACGTATTCACTGACCATGAAAAATTCGGTCTGTTAACTGGTAACAACAAGGATTATGACAGTCCATATTTGTTTTCAACCATCCAGACCATGTCTAAGGAGGATGTTTACACCAAGTTTTCAAAAGACCACTTTGATTATATTGTAGTGGATGAGGTGCACAAGGCGGGGGCTCTGTCATACCTGAAAGTATTGGATTACTTTAAACCAAAATTTCTGCTGGGCATGACCGCTTCACCTGAGCGTACAGATGGTTTTAACATTTATGATTTGTTTGACAACAACATTGCCCATGAAATCCGTTTGCAGGAAGCTTTGGAAGAGGATTTGTTATGTCCGTTCCATTATTTCGGTATCAGTGATGTTGAATTCGATACCGGTGAAATCGATGATAATTTTACTGATTTCAATCTCCTGGCATCTGATGAGCGTGTTGATTATCTTATTGAAAAATCGGAATTCTATTCATATTCAGGCGAGAGAAGAAAGGCATTGGTATTCTGTTCAAGAAAAAGGGAAGCGGAATTATTGTCAGACAAATTCAACCAGAGGGGATATAAGTCAGTGTTTCTCTCAGGTGATGACGCACAGGAAAAAAGACGTGATGCCATTGACAGGCTGACCAATGATGCAAATCCGGATAAAATTGAGTTTATTTTCACTGTTGACATTTTCAATGAGGGTGTTGACATTCCTGAAATCAATCAGGTTCTTTTGGTCAGGCCTACCGAGTCTCCAATCATTTTCATCCAGCAGCTTGGAAGGGGCCTTAGGAAATACAAAAACAAGGAGTATGTGGTTATTCTTGACTTTATCGGAAACTACAAAAACAATTTCATGATTCCGATTGCCCTTTCAGGTGACAGGACTTATGACAAGGATCGTATTAGGAAATATCTGATGGAGGGAAACAAGATTATTCCCGGTGCCTCTTCAATCAACTTTGATGAGATTTCACAAAAGCGTATATATGATTCAATCAACAACACTTCATTCAACAGAAAGGCCTTGTTTAAAGAAAAGTACACTCAATTAAAATACAAGTTGGGAAGGATCCCTTCACTTTATGACTTCGCAATTAACGGAGAATTCAATCCTGAACTGATCCTTGCGCACAAGGATTATCCGACATACCATGATTTCCTGTCAGACATTGAGGATGACTACACTTCAGAGATTCCAGACGATGAAATCGACCCTCTTAAATTCATCACTAAAAAACTTCTAAAAGGAATCAGGCCACATGAGCTGGTTATTCTGGAATGCTTGAAAATCAACAAATACTTTACAGTCCCTCAAATTGAGAAATACCTTAATGACAATTTCAATCTCACTAACCAAACCGATTCAATTAAAGGTGCAATCAACTATCTGAGCCTGGACTTTTACCGCAAGGAAAAAGGCGACGGATATCAGGCAAACACAATTGAAAAACTGGTAAAAAATCCTGAAAATCTCTTTTTCAAATCATCATCAGATGACAGGTTTGAAATATCCGACCAGTTTAAAAAATCACTTTCAAATCCAATATTTTATGAACATCTAAACGATGCGCTGCAGTATGCATTCCACAAATACGAAAGCGTATACAAATCTGACTCCAGATTCAAGCTGTATGAAAAATACTCACGTGAGGATGCGCTGAGACTTCTTGACTGGAAATACTACATGAACGGTCAAAACATCGGAGGATACAAGATTAAATACAATACATGTCCAATATTTGTAACCTACCACAAGTCCGAAGACATCTCACAAACCATCAACTACGAAGACCACTTCATAACCAAGGACTCCTTCAACTGGATGAGTAGAAACAATCGTAAAACCTCTTCAAAGGAACTGGAACCTCTAATCAACTACACTGACTTGGAAATTGAACTGTTCATTCAGAAAAACAATGATGAGGGAATTGAATTTTACTACATCGGCAGGATGACTCCATTAAGCTATAAACAGATGTACAGGGAAATCGACGGCAAGACCCATCCTATAGTCAACTTCAAATTCCACATCGAAAGTGAAGTTTCCGAAGAGATGTATTCCTATTTTGTCAATGACTGATTTTTGTTTTCAAACATTTTCAGCTATTTACTCGAAAAAAATTTCCTGACAGTAACTTGATATTTTCACCATGTTTTGCATTTAAAAATAGATAAAATTACTTCATGTGTGTTCCTTAAATTTTGCTTTAAAATTGTCCATGAAAGTCTATTTAACACGTTTTAGCATTTTTACACTTGAAACATATCTTTCGTTTGAGTTTCCTCAATGATTATCCCTTAGTGTTTAATCTTTTTTGATTTCTTTGAGTTTGTCGATGGAAAAACCAGTTAGATGGGAAATAATGTCCTCATCAATTCCTCCATTAAACCTTTTTGGGCAATTTTGAGTATACCGTCGGCTTTTCCGTCGAAGTATATGGTGTCGAATCCTTCTCCGTATTTTTGGATTATGCGTTCGACTTCAGGGTTTTTTGTTTGTAACATTTCAATCAACTAGAAAATTCATAATCATTGAAAAATCTGTTAAGAACTTTAATTTCGCAAAGAATGATTTTCTTTTTAAAATCTAAGTCTGAAATATTGTTTTTGGAAAGTATTAAACAAATCATGGTCATTAATGATTTGATGGGTAAGTCAATATCCATGTCTGGCAACAAAAGCAAGTCTATTGCCTCCTTATCAGATAATTCCTCTTGTGTACCTGTTTTGTACACAAGACTATTTTAAACTTTCCTGCCATCTTTTTGTCTAATGAAGATGGTGTCGACGTGGAGAGGTATGTTATTTTCTATTTCCGTTTTATTTTCAAGATGGGATATTATATTTGGAGTTGATTTCATTATTTCTTTAATGCAATATTGCCTTAAACTTGTAAAATTGCTCTTAAAAATTCATTTATTAACTCATTTGCTTTTTATTTTTAAAATAAAGCTTTATAAGTTTTATAAACCAATATCTGTTCATGAAATTTAGAAATATTTTAATTTGTGTCTATGTACTGTTAGTTTGTATGTTGGGTATTGGCGATGATTTTGAAGATTATCAAAAATTGAAAACCGAAAATGTTTCCTCAATTCAAATGGAGGATCTGCCGTCTGAATTCAGTGATGAGGCATTTAAAACAGTTGATGAATTCATTAAAAAAACTCAAAATCTTGATTATGAATTTGTAGTATATTTTGATTATGTGTCTGGAGAAATTCTTAAATGTGCAAAGGGGATAAAAGATAGTGTTAAAATAACATTTGAAGATGGTGAGTTTGAAGGGCATCATGTGGCGTCCATTCATAATCACAGTAAGTATTCCTTGTCTGCTCCATCGGGCATAAATTTTGGAATTTTTGACAGACCATTTGAAGACTATGAATTGGTTGCAGGTTTTAGTTCATTCTGGATATTAGAGGCCAAAGGAGTGTATAAGGGGTTATCATTTTTGTTGAATATTTGTTCTGATGATATTGCAGACTCCTGTCTTGAATTGTGTGTTTCTAGATATTCTGATGATGAAATAATCAACAAAATGCATGATATTATATATGGGAGTGAATTATTAAAGTATATAAATGATAAAATCATATAGGGTATACAATTAACTAAAAAGGAGTATGTTACTATGGACAATGCTGTAAATACTATTGGATATAGTTGTAGAAAACTACCTACTCATGAAGAAATTGAACTTGCTCGAAAAAGAGTAGCTGATCCCACTATTTTAACTGGCAAGGATAGACTTTATGCTCTCTATAAGATGCTTGGTTTTGATGTTGAGTATGATGAAATCTTTGCTGACTAAAAGATTTTATTTTTTCATGGGTTTTTAAAGATAACGGGTTCCATTTAAATTTGTTAGTTGAATTTAAATTCATTGCAAATCTATTTTTTGTTGTGCAATATTGCCTTAAACTTGTAAAATTACTCTTAAAAATTCATTTATTAAGTCATTTGCTTTTTATTTTTAAAATAAAGCTTTATAAGTTTTATAAACCAATATCTGTTCATGAAATTTAGAAATATTTTAATTTGTGTATATGTGCTATTAGTTTGTATGTTGGATATTGGCGATGATTTTGAAGATTATCAAAAATTGAAAACCGAAAATGTTTCCTCAATTCGAATGGAGGATCTGCCGTCTGAATTCAGTGATGAGGCATTTAAAACAGTTGATGAATTCATTAAAAAAACTCGAAATCTTGACTATGAATTTGTAGTATATTTTGATTATGTGACTGGAGAAATTCTTAAATGTGCAAAAGGAATAAAAAATAATGTTAAAATAACATTTGATGATGGTGAGTTTGAAGGGCATCATGTTGTATCTATTCATAATCATACAAAAGATTCATATTCTCCTCCATCTGATAGAAATTTTGGTGTTTTAATAAGAGATTTTGAGGATTATGAATTAGTTGCAAGCGTAAAAGAACTATTGATTTTAAAATCAAAAGGAATAAATATTTTATTTCATTTATTTTTAAAAGAATATGCTCGATCAATTTTAAAATCTTGTCAAAATGATTGTGATGAAAAATATTCGGATTCTGAAAAAGCTAATGATATTTGTGATATTATGTATGGGATTGCATTATCAAATTATATAAATGATAAAAACATAAAAGGTATACAATTAACTAGAATGGGGTATGACTAATGACTATTAAATCAAAAATACATTGTGCAGAATACTACTGTACAAAAAAACCCACACCTGAAGAGCATGAAAAAATTAGGGAAAGAATTAATGACCCTAATATTCCAACAGGAATGGATATGCTACGAACTATATTTGAGAAAAGGGGATTAGAATTTGATGAGGCAATGTTTGATAATATTGCCGATAATTTAGATTAATTCCCTTTTATTTTTTTTAAGTATATAATATATTACGTATCTTATGTCTCGAAATATACGTTACACTTGAACATATACTTTTTTTGATTTATTTTGGTAAAATAAGTTATTTTAAGCTATTTTAATTAATTTGGCTATATTATATACATTTTTTAATTTTTGGATTATTCAATATATTTATATATTATTAAAACATATTATAATTTAATTAATTTTTTGGAGGAAATGGTATGATTTCAAATATAATTAAAACCAATAATGAATTGACTAAAAATGTAATTTGTTTATTTAAAGAAAACAGTATGCCTATTAACGAATTAGTACTTCAAAAAGTAATATATAAAGTAAAAATGGATTTGGGTGAAGACCATCCATTGTATGATGATTTGCCATATTATTGGTATTGCTATGGTCCGTTCAGTGAAACTTTAAGATTTTCATTTAATGAATCTAAAAAATATTTAACAGCTGTTGGTGAAAATTATTCTTTGAATGATAAATATTTGGACAGATTTAATGGTAATGACATAAATGATTTTCCAGAAATCACCGAATCAATTTTAAATTTAATTTCTAAAGGTAATTATGTTTATTCGGCGTTGGCTGAAGATATTTATAAGGATTTTGCTCCTTTAGATATGCTTCACGAATTCAAATATGGTATTTTTAATCCAACTGGAAATGATAAGTTCATTGGTGATGGAGATGAATATGTTATGTCATTTAGGAATTGTCAATGTAAATTAATTCCAATTATTTATATGCAAGATTTTAGTTTAATTTTCACTAAATTCACTCGCCAAATTGATTTTTTAAATGATGAAAATTTAATATCTGAAAAATGGAATATTCTAAAAAAACCTATTAAAAATCTTTGGTTTAGTTTTGCCCAAGGTTTAAGATGTCTGGAACATGATTCATTTTATGATGAAAACTATACTCAATGGAATCAAAAATTTCAAACTTCAATTTATAATTTAGATCATATAGTTGATGATTTTATTAATAAATCAGATGAGTGGATAGATTTTACAAAATATGCTGACTGTTCTCACGAAGATAGAGGATTTTTAGGTCCATTAATTGATATCTATTTTGAGGAGGATTAATATGAATTATCATTTCTTAGATAGCAATATTTTTCTATCAATTGCTACTAAAGACAGTGCAAAAGATATTTGCGAAAAATACTTTAAATCCAACTCAATTAAAGTTACTAGTGAGAATGTTAAAAAAGAATCGAATAATGTACTCTCTAAGCTTGAAAAAATTTCATTTGAAGTTATTGGTTGTATTAGGAAATTTATTTTAGTTAATAAAATTCCTGATGAAAAAATTGCCTCTTCATTATATATTGTTAAAAGAAAATTTTTAAATAAATATTCTTTTGAAGATTATCCATTTGGATTTAATAGGAAAAAATTTCTAAAAATTGTTAATAGGTTATTTTCTTACTATAATGATATTTTAAAATATTCTATTAGTTCCTCTTTTGAAATCTGGATAAATGAAGAATTTTTGACTTTAAAATCAGATTATAAAAATTATTATTCTGCTCTTAACTTTCTTTTTAAAAAAGTGGATTTATATCATTATTCTATTAATTTAGGGGATGCTCAAATTATTGGTTTTCTTAATGATATAGGAATTCATAGCCCGGATGCAGAAATTCTATTGGATGCCTTTAAAACATCTGATAAATTGGATAATGTAATTTATTTTATTACTCGAGATAATGGAATAATTAATAATTCAACTGGTATTTTTTCTATATTTAATGGAGAAGTTATTCCGAAAAAACCTGAAGAGTTTCTTAATAACTGATATTGCATGCCTTAATATTGATTATATGTTGTTAGAATACATAATAAGTAATAATTGTGAATTAATCGATTCAATCAAAAAATAAATTATGTAAATGGATGAAATGTATGGCTAGATTAAGATATGATTATGATTATAAAAACAATTCATTATTTGTTTATTCTAGTGATCCTTATGAATATGATGTTTCAATTGAGTTGGATAATGATGTAACATTGGATTTGGATATCAATTCCAAACCTGTTGCATTTGAATTTTTAAATGCATCTGAACTATTTAACCTAGATAAAGGTTATTTCAAAAATTTGGTTAGTATCACTATCCAAGCAGCCATTACTGAAGAAAACATTTGTTTGAATGTTCAGTTAGTTGCCATTATTCATAATAATGCGCAAATATTTGATGCAAGCAGAATAACCAGTAATTTAAATAATATTCCTGCAATCGAAACTCAATTAATTACAGTTTAAATTAATTTATCTTATAGTGAAAGAATACATTGACCTTAAAGGTCAGTGGGTGAAACGAAGCATTAAAAGAGATTTACTTTTCAAATGATCTCTCTATTTCTTTATATAAATTCCATTCTGATAAATATTTGAAGAAAGTTAATGATACATTGGATGTTGACTAAAAAGTTCTTAAATAACAAAAGTTACATGTATTGCAACTTATGATAAAAATCATTAAAAAGGATTAACTTCCTTATTTTTCTTATTTTTTTTAGTTCATTTCATGGACTATATTTTAGTCAGAGTAATAAATTTATAATTACGTACGTATCTTTGTCTCAATAAGATTCGAACCGTTTAATGTATGATATTTTTTACATAAATTTTGTTCAGTATTTTTAATCATTTAATAATTTTTATATTAATTTTTGTTATGAATATTTATTTTTATTAATAATTCTTGATTTGGATAAATTTTAATTGTATTTTCTGAACATTTATTAGATAATTGTAATATTTCAAGATATTGTACTATTTTTTTTTACCAAATTAACTCATATGTCCATTATTTTTTACATTTAATGAATAACTATTATATACAATTTTAAACAGATTTATTAACATAGGTAAATATTGTCCTATGATTAAATTAATTTAAAAGGGATATTATGTTGAAAAAGAAGAGTGGATTATTAATCCTACTGTTATTAATAGTAAGTATTTGTGCTATGTCCTCTGTTAGTGCTGCAGATAATGCTACTGATACTATAGCAACTGATAATCAGGAAGTGGAGGAGATAGTAGCAGATGTTGGTGAGGATACGTATGAAGCAACAGCAGATGATGAGGTTGCAATTGAAGAAAATGATGAGGTGTTATCTACTGTAAATGATGACTCAATAATATCTAAGGATGAATCTGAGGAGGCTCTTTCAGCAGCTATACCTGTTTATTCATATCAGTATACTGTTAAAATTTTAGACGACAATCAGATTTCATCAACAAGTGGTGGAAAGTTCTATTATTATCTTAGTCCATATAGTATGTATTATACTGAAGCGTATAATTTCAAGTTTGTCTTTTTTGATGTGCATGGCACTCAAGTTCAGGAAACCCAATATTACTATGGTGATCAAGGTTCAGCCTCTGCAGGTAATTACTATATCACTCTTGGAAAAAATTTTCTTAAACCAGGCCTTTATATGGTAGGTGCATATAATAAAGCTGATGGCAACCTTATGAGTGCAAATTCAATTAAGGTTAGTGGAAACGCAGTAATTACTGCAAATGATTTCAATGGGGTTTATAATACCGGAACCATGACTGCAAGAGTAACTGATACAAAAGGAAATCCTCTTACATCTATGGGATTGAATGTGGTATATAAAAAAGGCAGTACTGAGGTAAAAGAATCTTATGTAACTGATTCCAACGGTTATATTTCATTCACACCTGCTGTAGGTGTTGGAACTTGGAGTGTTACATTTTCATCACAATTATCTTACGTAACTGCAGCTGCTGTTACAAAAACTGCTGTAATCACTAAAGCCCCTGTAAGTATTAAAGCTTATAAAGTGACTGAGTATAAAGGTTTCAAGACAACTATTAAGGCAAAAGTGACCAGTAATGGTAAGGCTGTTAACGAAGGAACAGTCACATTCAAAATCAACGGTAAAACCTATAAAGTTGCTGTTAAAAATGGATGGGCTACTAAATCTATTAAATTAAGTAAAACCAAAACCTACAAATACACTGCTAAATTTAATGGAAATGCCAACTTACAGGCTTCTAAAAAGGTTAAAGCTAAAGCTGTTTTGAAAAAACGTCTTAAAACCAAAATTGTAATGAAAAAACAATATTCTATTTATTCCACTGCCAGTAAAATAATCACTATAAAGGTTAAAACTACTAGTGGTAAGAATGTTAAAGACGGTAAGCTTAAAATCAGAGCTAACGGTGCAACCAGTTATGCTACCGTTAAAAATGGAAAAGCTAAAGTATTGCTGTATGGTTTGGGAATGAAACATTTTAAATCAATGAGCGGTAACACTGAAACTTATAAAAAAGTTATTAATAAAGTTGTTAAGCTGAAATATATTCCAGCATCCCATAAATATAAATCCAGCAGCAAAAAGGTTAAGGCAACTTCCAGATTCAAATGCCCTGGATGTGGTAAGACAACTACTCACAACCATTATTCAGTTGGATATTTCTATACACATGTCCAAGTTATTAAAGTAGTCTAAGAGGAATTATTTCCTCTTTATTTTTCTTTTTTTTTCAATAAATGAGGAGATTATATGAATTATAAAACTTTTTTTAAAATATTTCTAATTTTAATAGTTGCTGTGGCAGCTATAAGCTATGTAAGTGCTGAAGATATTTTGCTCAGCGACGGTACCTATAAGGTGGGCGATGATCTTCCTGCAGGCGAATATTATGTGAAATGCAATACCTACAATCTTTACCTTGCAGTTTCATCAGACTCTTCAGGTGATCTTGACAGTGTTATCTACAACCTCAACACACACGGTGGGGTATACATCACAGTTGAAGACGGAGAATACCTTGAAATTCAGGGTGGTGATTTATACGAGCTTGATGACTCTCCAGACAGGGAAGCTGAAGACGGACACTATAAGGAAGGAATGTATAAGGTAGGCGATGACATCCCTGCAGGGAAATATACTGTCAAATCCACTGAAGAGCAGGCATATATTGAAATAACCAAGAATTCCAGACATCAGATTGAAGATATCGTTGAAAACGACAACTTCAAAACCGACAAGGACATAACCCTTGAAAACGGCCAGTATATCATACTTAGAAACGGTGCACAGATTGATGCTGACAATAAAGACACATCCGCTCCTAAAACCACTACCAAAAAGGTAATCATTGAAGGAATAGAATTCAAGCTTCCGGACGGATATAATGAGGATGCAAGCGCATCATTTGATGATTACGAACAGAAACTCGAAAATGGCGTTAAAATGTTCATCTCCGAGAAAACCTTCAAGAAAGGTAAAGACAACATAACATTCAGTGTAATATCATATGACAAGCGTAAAGTTGACAATTCCGTTGTTGAACAGGTTGCAGGAGATTCAAAAACAATCAATGGAGTTAAAGGATATGACTATGATATTGAAGGGGTTCAAGGATTTGCTTATGCAAAAGACAATAAGCTAGTTTCAATTGTCGGGGCTGATGATAATCTGTTAAAAGAAATAGTTGTAAAATGATTAAGGTGATATTATGAAATTCTGTCCAAAATGCGGATGTGAAAATCCGGATCCTGCAAAGTTCTGCATAGATTGCGGTGCTGAATTGCCGGAAGTTCCATCCAAACCGCAAAACACATCCCAAAAGCCAGCTGAAAAGAACAAATGGATAGCTCCAATACTTGATATCGTCGGAGGTCTGATTTCATATTTCCTGTGTGGAATCGGACATATATTCTATCTGCGTTTATATAAAAGAGGACTGGTATTCTGTACTGTCGGTGCTTTTATCATGGCTTTTAACCTGCTTCTTCAGTGGGCGGCAGGTGAAAGTTTGGCTGTCACTTTAGTCTCTCTTGTTCTTGGAATGGGATGGACTATTTATGCAGCATATGATGCTATTAAATGCTCAGAGGCAATCAATGAAGGAAGAATGGTTCCTCCATTATTTGGAATTGCTGATCCGGAGGCCATGTCACGTTCGCAGCACATAATTCTTATTGTACTACTTATTGTTGCTTTAATTGCAGCAGGAGCTTTTGCAGTCGCTCAAGTAGCATCTGATGATGATGTTGACAGCGGCCTTGTAAGTAATGTGGGAAACATCAACACTGTAAGCTCAGATGAGGGTCTGCAGATAAGAATCTCATGTCCGGTTGACTGGTCAGCATCTGTTGGTGATGGAGATGCCAGCACAATGTATGAGGGAACAGGCGATGAGGTCATTGAAATCGATGAGTCACAATATGATGTAATTGCCGCTGCTGTGCAGAAAAAGACCAGCGGGTCAGACAAGCTTGAAGTTCAAATTATAAAAGACGGAAATGTTGTGGATGATGAAAGCACCACCAAGGATTATGGTGTGGTAACTGTCAGCACAACTATCTAGGAGTTTGATTTTTAATCAAACTTTCTTTTCTTTTTTTAAACTAAAACAATATTAATCAGTATAACATATATTTTACCATGAAAGTCAAACTTCTCCTGCTGTTTATAATTCTTTTTTTGCTGAGTTTAGGTGCTCTCAGCGCAGAGGACAATTCCACTTCTGACAATTTAACCGAAAAAATCGAAGTAACGTTCGATGAGCAGATGTGGCATGAGAATCTAAGCGACATTGATGTAAAACTGCCCGAAAATGCCTCAGGGGATTTTGCCGTAAAAATAGATGATGAGGTAATATATAACCGTACAATCACTGAAAAATCATTTAAGGTTCCAATCACACTTCCCGAAAGGACTCATGAACTTGTTGTTTCAATCTGGCCGCCTATTGACTGCAGGTATTATAAGGTAAGTGCCTTTTATAATGGGGCTGATTTGAACATCACCACTCCATTGAAGATAATGAAATATTCTCCGGACTATAATATGCTTCATTTTCCACAGGAGATATTGCAGGGTGATAAATACTCTACACTTCTGGCTTTTCCAAGATCTGCTAACGGAATAGTTGAATTTTATATTGATGATGAACTTCTAAACAGAACCACATCAAGACCGACCGTTTACTTTTCCGATAATCCGTTTTCAGGACTGTCTCTTGGAGACCATACATTCAGGGTTGTCTATCATGGAGACAGCTATTATCATCCATACAACAGGACATTCAACTTCACAGTCACAAATGTGGTAATAAGCATTCCTGAAGTGATAAACATCGGGCATGATGACTGCATAAGCGTTAAAACACAGGAAAACATCAATGGAAATGTTAAAGTATATCTTGACGATAAGCTGATTGTTAATTCAAACACGGATAACGGGGAATTCATAATGTCTCTTGAAGGGTATCTGAAATATACAAACCGTGAAATCAAGGTCATCTACACTTCAAAGGATTTCTCAAGAACAAAGATACAATCTGTAAATATGAGCTATGACCTTGAGGTATGGACTGACCATTTCACATATGGCAATCAGAACATCCTTGAAATCTATCTGCCGGATACATTAAACAATAACCTGCTTAAAACAACAATCAACGGTCAGACATATCAGTTTAAACGATCAACTACTGTAAATAATATCGTTGAGATAGATATTTCAAACTTAAGGGCAGGAACATATACATTGTTCATGTCATACTCAGGAGATGTGAAATATTATGCATTGAATAAGACATGCAACTTTACAATCGACTATTCCATAAGCATTCCGTATTATTTCCACTTTGAAAGTGATTCAAAAGTGTATCTTAAACTTCCAGGTGACGCACAGGGAGATTTGGTAGTTTATGCTGACGGCAAGCACTTCAAATCAGTAAAACTTAGAGGGGGTTACGCTGAAATCAACATTGCATCACTGAATCTCGGATATCATGACATACTGGCACAGTACAGCGGAAGTGATTATGCGGTAAAAAACCAATCAGAGAAAGTCTACATCGCTGCCAAAATCACTTACCAGTGGGAATTTACGGCAGGAGATAACCAATACATTACAGTTAAGGTTCCAAGCCAGTCCAAAGGATATGTGATATTTGAAATTGATGAAAAGCAGTACAGGATTAATGTAAAAGACGGAATCGCTAAATTGTCTCTTAAAAACCTGAAAGTCGGCGATTATGAAGTTAATATTGAGTATCATGGTGAAGATGGATTTACTGATTTGGATAATTGGGCGGAATTAAGTGTCATTGCTCCAAAAATCAAATTCATATCTTTTAAGGCAAATTTCAAGGGAATAAATGTTAAAATGAAGCTTTTAACTCAAAATGGCAAGGCACTGGCAAACAAGGTCGTGACTGTCAAGTTCAACGGCAAAACATACAAAATCAAAACCAACAAAAAAGGCATCATGACATTTAAAAAATCAATGAAGCTCAAAAACAAAAAATACTCATTGAAAATTGAGTATATGGGATTTAAGCTTACAAAAAAGATAAAGGCAGTGCCAATTATTTTAAAAGTGTCTAAAACCAAAAAGAAACTGGTAATTAAGGTCACAATCAGCAAAAAAGTCAAAAATAAAGTGGTCTCAGTCAAAATCAACTCCAAAAAGTATCTGATTAAAACCAACAAAAATGGCGTTGCAGGCTTGACTGTTAAAAAACCTAAAACAATAAAGTCAATTAGTGCAACATATTTGAAAAATACTGTTAAAATTTAGGTAAAATTTGAATATATTAAAAGATTGTCATTTTTTTATTTTATTTTTATAATATTTTGAAAATTTATTATTATTTTTATAATATTTAACTAAAATAATTCACTTTTTTTAAAAAATATTGGTTAAACATTCGATAAAAAGCATAAGGCATATATAGTTTACACGACTAATATTAAATTGTATTCAAATTGAATATATTTAAGTAAAAAATGTGATTTATTATGAAGATAAAACATTTGATAATAGTCAGTTTGATACTGGCTATAATAACAATTGGTGCTGTAAGTGCAGCTGATGATGCAGATGCACTTGCAGTTGAAGAAGGCGATGCATTGGCAGTTGATGATGTTGGTGTAATTGCTGGTGATGATGAAGGAGGAGATGAACCTGGAGATAATCCGGATGAAGAGCCTGCTAAAGAACTTAGTGCCGATGACTTTTCTACATATTATCAAAAGTCTATTGCTAATAATTCCGATAATTATGTATTTAGTGTATCAAATTACGCTGAAGATAGTGAAGGTAACTTAACTGTCACTGTTGGAGATAGTGAAACTCCAATATATGATGAAGACTTTAGTTATGGTGAGAATGATTTCGTTGAGTTTGACTTAGCTGATTTAAATATATCCTCTCCGGGAGATTATAAAATTCTTGTTAATTTTATACCAGTTTCCGGTACTGGAATAACTCTTCTTGATTATACTTTAAAAGTCACTGAAAATGAAGGATATGATGGTATTAGTGCTAGTATTTATAATTGTATTGTTAATCCTTCAGAAGGTCAATCTAATGATTTTATTTATTGTGATTATTATAATCTTGATTTAGACGGTAATATTCTCATTTATATTGATGGTGAGTTATATTATAATAAAACTATTGGTTCTGATAATGAAATTTATTTAGAAAATTTAAACAAAACTCCAAAAATGGGCGAGCATTTTGTTCAAATAAAATATTTTGATGGGGAAAATTCAACTGTAGTTGCATCAAAAACTATTTCAATTGATTTTAATGTTGATATTGATGAATTTTATGATGGTGATGAGGAAATTTCTATTGGATCTGATATATCATTAAATATTTGTGTACCAAATAATGCAAATGGGGATTTATATTTAATATTCAATGGTAAAGAAACTAAATTATCTTACAAAGATGGTCATGCAAATTATACTCTTTTCACTGGTGATTTAAATTTAGATGCTGAATATCAATTATCAGTTGAATTACGTAATGATTCATTTTATCCACTTAAAACTACAACATACACTGTAAAAACTGTATTTGATATTTATACTCCTTATGAAATGAGTATTGGTGAAAATGAATTTATTTCTATTAATTTACCAAGTTCATATTCTGGAACTCTTAAAGTATACACTGCTAAAGAAGATCCTGATGATGAAGGGAGATATATAAAAGATGGTGATGTAGGTAGTGCAAATGTTGTTAAAGGTAAAGCAAGTGTTTCATTAGCTAAATTGGCTGAAGGGTATCATATATTAATTGTTGAATATAATAATGGAACTCAAAATTTCACCGATACTTCTTATGTTTCTGTTAAGAAAAATGATGCAAGTATTTCTGTAACAGTTACTCCATCAACAGTTGAAGTTGGAAACAGTGTTGTAGTTAAAATTACTGGACCAAAAACATTAAACCAATACTTTGAAATTTATGTTGATGGTGTTGAACAAAAAGATAAAATTAATATATTTAATTTAGGTGAAAAAACTTATTCTATTCCATTTAAAACAGCTGGGGATCATACAATTAAAGTATATTCCTCTGATTATTGGGGAGAAGGAGAAGAAGATTATGTATTCTACTCAAACACTTTCACAGTAACAGTTAAAGAAAAAGCAGTTGTAACTCCTAAAAAAGCAGACAAAATCACTTTAACACTTAAAAAGGTTAAAGTTAAAAAATCCGCTAAAAAACTTGTTTTACAGGCAACTTTAAAAATCAATAAAAAAGCTAAAAAAGGCTTAAAAGTTATTTTTAAATTCAATGGTAAAAAATACACTGCAAAAACCAACAAAAAAGGTATTGCTAAAGTAACCATTAAGAAAAATGTATTGAAAAAACTTAAAGTTGGTAAAAAGATTAAAATCCAAGCATCTTACGGTAAAACTGTTAAAAAATTAACAGTAAAAGTTAAAAAATAAGGATTAATTTCCTTATTTCTTTTTTTATTTTTAATTAATTATTAAATTTTTAGTTATTTAGTTTAATATTTGAATTTAATTTTCATTTTTTTATTATTTATTTTTTAATATTCATATTTTCTTTTATAATATTGTAAAACTAATATTTATATGTGTGTAAAATAAATATTATATTGTATTCAAATTGAATATATTTAAAGTAAAAATGTGATTTATTATGAATATAAAACATTTGATAATTGTTAGTTTAATACTGGCTATTTTAACAATTGGTGCGGTAAGTGCATCAGAGGTAGCTGATGAAATTGCAATCGATGATTCATCATCAGATGTTGATATAATAGCACAAGATGGTGAAGAGGAAGATTCTGATGATATATCTGTCGTTGTAGATGAGTATGATGTGGATGATGAACCGCCATATGTGGTTGATACAAATAAAAATAGTAGTGAAATAGCATATATTGAATATGCTCCTAAAGATTCAACAGGCAGGGTCACTGTTTTGGCAGGTGAAGATGAATCTGAAACATTGATGGATAAATCAATTCAAAGTTTAACATATGATGATGATTTTGATACATTCTTAATTACCTTAAATGATTTGAACAGAGTCATTAATGAAGATAGTTTATTTATCACTGTAAAATATTTTGGTGCTGATAATAACTTAATTGATTCTGATAATGGAACTGTTAAATTTGAAAACTTATCAGGATATGATGAACCGGCTGATAATCCGAATGCAATTTATATAGAGATTTATGATGTTGATGAGGATGGAGAACCTATGATTTGTTATTTGGAGGAAGATTATTTTGCATCTGTTGAACTTCCTTCAGATGCTCAAGGTAATATTACAGTATATATCAAAGGTAAGGGTTATGTCTTCAATAAAAATTTGACTCAATGCAGTCCTGATGAGGACTATAACACTGAAGGTAGAGTAAAATATCTTATTTGGACAAATCAATTAAATCCAACCCTCGAAAAGGATGATTATGAGATTACTGTAAGTTATGTGGGTGGCAATTATGGAGATGTAAATGAATCTTCAACTGTCCGTTTCGAATCTCGTGAAGACCATGTTGTTGAACTATTTGATGAAAGTGATTTTAACATGGGTTTAAAGGATGAAGAAATTGCTTACATTAATGTTGATAAAATAAACGGTACTGTTAAAGTATTTATTGACGGTAAAGAATATTTAAGCAAAGTAGTTCTTGATGAAGAGGATTATTATTCTGTATCAGTGGATTTTACTTCTGCTGGAGTAACAATTGGTAATCATACAGTAAAAGTTACATATGCTACTGCAACCAAAACATATGAAAAAGAAGCAAAAATTAACTTTGTATATCCTCCTGTCTTCGATTACTTCCCTTCCATTTCTGTTGGTGAAAAAGACACAATCCTCATAACAGGATATAAGGGAGCTACTGGTACTGCAACTCTTTACACTATTGATGATGAAGGTAAATTAAAAGAATTTAAATCAGTCAATGTTGTTGACGGGTCTGCAAAAATAGTATTGGATAATTTAACTGAAGGCTATTATAATTTCTATATAAATGCTACAATCGCTGGAGAATATGCTGATTCAAATATTGGAATTGAAGTTAGAAATAATACTAAAGGAATCAGTTCTAGTGTAACTCTAACCGACATCACAGTAGGAGAGAAAGTAACTGTAATTTTTGCTGGAAATAAAACATTAATCGGATATATTGACATTTATGTCGATAATAAAGAATATAAAGAAGAAATTAAATTGGTTAACGGATCAATGTCTTATGACATTACCGGGTTATCTGTTGGAACTCATGATGTTTCAGTTAAATACTGGAACGAGGAGGGTGGTGATGTATTCTACTCTAACACTTTTTCAGTAAAAGTTAATGCTAAACAGGCACCTATTGTTAAACCTCCAGTTAAAAAAGATGTTATTAAATTAACTCTTAAAAAGGTTAAAGTTAAAAAATCCGCTAAAAAACTTGTTTTACAGGCTACCTTAAAAATCAACAAAAAAGCTAAAAAAGGCTTAAAAGTTATTTTCAAATTCAATGGTAAAAAATACACTGCAAAAACCAACAAAAAAGGTGTTGCTAAAGTAACCATTAAGAAAAAAGTATTGAAAAAACTTAAAGTTGGTAAAAAGGTAAAAATACAAGTATCTTACGGAAAAACTGTTAAAAAATTAACCGTAAAAGTTAAAAAATAAGGATTAATTTCCTTATTTTTCTTATTTTTTTTCAATAATTTGAATATTATATTGATTTTTAATCTCTTTTTTTAAAATAACCTATTAAATATTAAAATATATATGTAATTTTTCACAAAAATATCTCTGTATTCAAATTAAATTCAATTGTGATATTATGAAAATAAAACATTTAATGATGGTCTGTCTAATGCTGGCCATTTTAACAATAGGTGCTGTTAGTGCATCACAGGATTTGTCTGATGATAATCTGACTCAGGAATCCAGTGATGATTTGGCAGTTGAAGAAATCACGACGGATGAATTATCACAAAGTCCTTCAGATGATGAGGAGGTTTTAAAGCAAACAGATGATGATGAAATCTCAATGACAGTAGATGAAAATGAATCAGAGCCTCTGGGTGCAAAAGTAAACTCTGAAGAGGTCCTTGGAGATTATTACACCAGTAAAATCCATATTCGGATTTACGATACTGTTGATCTTTCAACTTCTTATTATGATTTGGGATATATTGAGGACAGTAATGGAATTAAGGGAACAGTTTCTGTATCAATTGATGGCAAAAAGGTTTTCTCTAAAAAATTCACCTCTGGAAGCAAATATTTTTATTCAATAGGTAATGATGTCATAAACCTAAAAAAATATGGTTTTGGCTATCATAGCGTAAAAATCACTTACAATACAGGTAAAGCAAGAACAGATTCCCGTAAAGTTAATTTCGTCTCTGTACCTGATGTCATCTCTCCATACATTATGTCAGTTGGTGAGGCAAACGGCATAATAATCAGGGGAAATTCTAAAATGAGCGGTACTGCAACACTTTACATTAGAGATGAAGTGGGCAGTGATAAATATAACAATACCATTTATAAAAAGGGAAATGCAATTTCCACAGTTAAAATATCCAACGGTTATGCATTTATCCCATTGAAAAAACTGAATGCAGGATCTTTAAGCTTCCAATTGGACTATAAAATAGGAACATATAAAAGTAGTGAAATTATCGACATACGTGTTGAAAACAACAGTCCCGGATTTAAATCATCAATTTCAAAAACATCAATCTATGATGGAAAATCCGTAACTATCAAAATGACCGGACCTCGAAACAGTGAATATGTATCAATTTATGTTGACGGTAAATACCTCAAGGATGTTAGATTTAATTCCGGCAGTTTAAAAGAATCAATTTCAGGATTATCAGTAGGAACTCATTACATTTCCATTAATCTGGACCCTTACGGTAGTAATGTTTTCTATTCAAACACTTTCAAGGTTGTTGTAAAGTCAAATGCCAAATTAACCCTTAAAAAGGTTGTTGTTAAAAAGTCAGCTAAAAAATTAGTGATTACAGCCAGCTTGAAAATCAAAAACAAGGTTGCCAAAAACAAAAAACTGACATTCAAGTTCAACAAAAAGACTTACACTGCAAAAACCAACAAGAAAGGAATTGCTAAAATAACAGTTAAAAAGACAACACTTAAAAAACTTAAAGTCGGTAAAAAACTCACTTATCAGGTATCCTACGGTAAAAATACCGTTAAACAAACTGTTGTAGTTAAAAAATAATTATTTTTTAACTTTTTTCTCTTTTTTTAATTAAATTTAAATAAATCCATCAATATAATATCTTCAATGAGTCACAAATACATTCGTGAAAATAAAAATTCATTTGCAATAGTTAAAAGCTCCAGAAATTATGGTAAATTCAAAAACATTGATGAAGCGCTTTTCATAAGGGATTTGCTTATTCAAAATGACTGGCAGATTGGCGAACTTGATGATGTATATGAATTCAACAATGATTATCTGATTGTTAAGGCAATTGATGAAAAGCTCCACATTCTTGCAAGATATTCCAAAAAACCCTCACAAAAAGCAGTTGATGAGCTCTACAAAAGGCATCTGAGAAACCCTAATAACTCAAAATATGGTTTGAACATCACACGAATCTTCGATACATTCATAATCAAAAAGCAAATTGCAGGAGACGATTACATCTTTGGATATTATGATAAGATGGAAGATGCCGAGTTTGTGAGAAATTTCCTTCTGGACAACCATTGGAATGTAAATGAATTCTCACAAATCGAGTATGATGAAGAAACAAAGTTATTTTGGGTAATTGAAGTCATTGACGATAAGGCATATGTTTTGGGGTCATTTAAAACAAAACAGGCTATTGATTTGGATAAATGTCACCAGGAGTTTCTGAGAAAAATTTCAAAGCACAAATTCGGACTTGCAAGTCATCCCCATTTGGATGAGCTGACAGATAAGCTTTCACAACTTGAAGATAAATTCAACATTAAGGCTTCCGATAATGTCTGGAGCTTTAATAATGTTCAAGACCCATTAAATGATATCATTTTCAATTTAACTCCTTTTCAAAAATCAGTATATGATGCAGTTGATAATTCAACCTTTGATGATATTAAAAAATCACTGGTGAGATTTAAAAGTAAAAATTTTGATGAAAAAATCCGCAAAAACATTGATGAGCTGATAAAACTGGATTTAATTACCATGAATGGAAATTATTATATTCATAAAAACCAAAAATAATAATGTATTTGATATTTCAAATACAAGTTCTTTTTTGGTTTAAAGAATTGGAGGTTATGCATATAACCTCCTTAAAATGTTTATTCTTTATCGCTTAAAAGTTCTCCGGCCACACCAATACTTTCTTTTGGATAAGCCTGAACTAATACTGTTATAGCTTCAATTGGAAGATCATATGCTTCCGCTACAACTTCAGATACTTTTTTAACCATTTCACGTTTTTTCTCGATAGTTATTCCGTCGTTTCCACCTATTGTAATTACTGGCATATTTTATCACCGTTTAACTATATTAATTAAATTAAATAAATACTTTATTAAGGATTTGATAAAATGCTTGGTGAAAAGGAACTTGTTAAACTCTTTCCGGATTTTGCAGATTTGGTGCAGCCATCCGGAATCGACTTGGAATTGGACAAGATTTATGTTCAAAAGACTGCTGGCTCTTTGATTGACAATGAAAAGGAATTGCCTGAAATTGAGGAACTGGATGGGCCAATATATACTTTAAAACCTCACACTGCATATCTTGCAAGTATAAAAAGGAAAGTAAAGATTCCCAAAGGTTATACTATGCTTTACCTTCCACGTTCAACACTTTTAAGGTCATTTATTTCAGTTCAAACCGCTGTGGGAGATCCCGGATTTTACGGAACATTGATGTTCATGATTTACAATCACGGAGAGTTCGAATATAAAATCAAATCAGGTGACAGAATTGCCCAGGCAGTAGTATTTCCTGTTGAAGGCTCAGGGGAATACAATGGCTCTTATCAAGAGGTGGAAGAGTGAATGTGGCTGATAAAATCGTAAGGATTCTTGAAGAGGAAGACATTAGTGATGTTTTTGGCATTCCGGGCGAGCAGATAATGCCTCTTTATGAAGCACTCTCCAAAGGCAATGTCAGACATGTACTTACAAGGCATGAACAGGCTGCAGCTCATGCAGCTGACGGTTATGCCCGTTCAACCGGAAAAATCGGTGTATGCATCACAACAGCTTCACCTGGAGCACTAAATACAGTGATGGCTGTTGCAACAGCTTACATGGACAGTATTCCATTGCTGATTCTGACAGGTGACAATGAGCTGAAATATCGCGGAACCAATCATTTCCAGACAACACCTCAATTTGAAATATTTAAAAATATCACACAGGCATCATATAATCCTTTAAACGGAACAGAAGCAATGTATGTGCTTAGAGCTTCAATTTATGAGCTGAAAAACTTCCCAAAAGGACCGATCCACATTAATCTTTCAAAGGATGTGCTTCTTCAGGAGGATTTCGATGATTTCGATTTGTGCTATTTGTGTGACGATGATCTGTCAAACATAACCAAGGCACAGGAGCTTATAGACAAATCCAAAAGGCCACTTTTAATATTAGGCACAGGGGCAATAGGTCAGGCTGAACACATTCGGGAAATATCTGAAAAATATCAAATTCCGGTAACAACCACTTTTCACGCTAAAGGCATAATATCAGAAAACAATCCATTAAATCTTGGACTGTGCGGAATTAGGGCAAATGAACAGGCAAAATATGCATTTGAAAATGCAGATTGCATAATAGGCTTGGCAATCAAGGCAAGTGAAAGGACATTGCCTGAAATCCCTGACAATTTCATCCATGTGAACATAAACATGGATGTTCTGGTCGGCGATTATCCGATTTACGGCAAGGTTGAGGACTTTTTAGCTGAAATTAAATTTAAAGAAGTTGACTGGATAAGTGAAATTACTAAAAAAGATGATTCATATCATCTGGAAGGTTTGGATAGTGAAAGAAAACCTCAATCTGCAATCAAAAGAATTTTAAATAAATTTTCAGACAATATCATTGTTTCAGATGCAGGTTCACACACAACATGGACAACATTGCTTAAAAAATCCCTCAAACCAAGACAGCTTTTGTTCTCAGGTGCAATGGCTCCTATGGGTTATGGACTTCCGGCAGCGATTGGAGCAGCTATTGCAACAGGTGAGAAAATAATTGTCATAAATGGTGACGGGGATTTCCAGATGAACCTTCAGGAACTTGCAACATTAAAGGAAAATAATCTGGATGTCATAGTATTTATTTTAAACAATTCTGAATATGGGATAATCAGACAATGGCAGGAATCATTCTACTCAATGGATGCATATCAGGTTAAATTAAATAATCCTGATTTTGTAAAATTAGCTTCAAGTTATGGTATTGATGCAGTGAGGGTTGATAATTTGGCTGATTTGGAACTTCTTTTAGGTAATGATTTGACAGGGCCGTTGGTTGTTGAGGTTATTGTGGAAAGTGAGGATATTCCACTTCCAAAATAACTCACCATTGCCAGCCATTATGAATCATGAACTCATCAAAAGTCATGCAGGGGATGTCCAATTCATTGAAACAATTTTTCTGTTAACTCATCAACATGTTTCAATCTCAAACCAACACTTTGTGAAAATTCAACACTTGAAATCACTCCATTTTCATAAGCGGTTAAAAATAATTGTGTGTATAATTTCCCATTATACTTAATTTGGTTTAAAACGGGAGATCTTCCTCCTGAACTTCGTTTTTTCGATAATTCTTCAATAGTCCAGTTGCTTTGTTTTTTCACAACAATCGGATGTTTCATTAAATCATTTTTAGGAACTAAAAATTCTGCAGCTACGGAATTGCATAACCATTCTTTTGAATTGCTTTTGTCCACATCGCAGATTGCACTTTCTCCCAAAATCAAATGTGTCAATTCATGGAATATTGAAAATATTCGGGCATTAGGCGAATCAGCACTATTCAGTAGAATTATTGGATATTCATCGTAATATATGCATAATGCTCTCATTTCATTTAATGAAACACGAGGTATTTCAAAAATCAAAACGCCTAATTTTGAGCTAATATGTTCTTTCCAGTTATTCAGGAAGGTATAATGGGCAGAATCTTTTCTACCATTATTGTATAGCCATGATTTTTGCTGGTTCAAATCTATTTTTAAAATATCTCTTATATGATTTGATAATTCAGAGATGTTCCTTGAATTCAATTTATATCGTCCAAAGGAGGCAATCGGATAATGCATATCTTCCATTAACTCTAAAAAATTTTTTCTTTTTGAAATTGCTTCCCTGATTCCAATTGTTAATGAGGGTGATTTGATGTCAGATTCATATGAATCTAATTTTCTATATTCTATAAAATCCATGTTTATGTGGTCTGGAAATTTTTCTCTAAAGAAAAATGCTGTTGGTCTTTTGAAATACTTGCTAATGTCGCATAGTTGATTCCAAGTGGGCATCAATTTTCCATTTTCCCATTCTTTGAATTTAGGTTTAATTTTATTTGGTAAATTTGAATATTCATACCCTGCATCTATTCTTGCCCATTTCAGTGCTTCTGGATTAATCTGTACTCTTCCCATATTATGCCTCCATTTGTTTAATTTATCAAGGGTTACTTGATTGCATTAATTTTAATAGTACTTATCTGTTTAAGTACATTATTTTGTGAAATACTTTTGTTTTCACATCATGTTAAGTAATATGGTTTTTTTAATATATAAATGTGTCAGTTTCTTTTAAAATCAATTTAACTCGTTTAAATCAATATTTAATTTTGGAGGCAATTTTCACATATTCTTCAATAACATCATCAATATAATCCACTCTATCTAGGGGTGCGAAATAATATTCATCATTTTCTGTGTAAATTATTCCGATTGGGATGATTTCATATGCTGAAATTTTATCCTTGATGAGTGTTGTTTTTGTCATGAATGCAAATGTGAATCCGCAGATTTCTTTAAACTCAAATGTTGTATCCTCACGGATTTCAAAAAGATCTTTTAGAAAATCATCGCTCATCCATAACACCTCTTATGAATATTCTGACTTCCTTTTTTGAAATTAACTTGACTGTTGGAATCAAGAGTTTAAGAGGATAGATTTCAACTTCGTTTATTCCAATTGCATCAAAAGTGCTTCCTGTAAATGATGGTTCGGCGCTTATCTTTAACTTTTCATGCATTGAATTGATGACTGCAAGAATTCCCCAGATTATTCCAATGTATTTTCCGGTGTCTGCATAGCTTGCAAAACCGACGGTGAAGTGGTTTTCAAATTTTTCGATTTTTATAATTTTTAAAGCGGATTTCAGATAGCTTTTGAAATATTTAAAACAGGGTTTGGCCAGATCAAACAGTTTTTTGTGGTCTCTTTCGTGTTCTTTTTCATCATCTGTGTCCTCATCAGCATCATCAGAGGGGAAATGGTATGTGTATATTTTTAATTTTTTGAAAATAAGTATTTTTAAACATCCTTTGACTTTACTACCCTTTTTATTATACTCCAGTTGTAGTTTAATCCCAATCAAGAGTAAAATAATAATAAATAAGATGATTATTAGTATAATCATCCCTAGGATGTTTAACATGTAGTAAAGTCCTATTCTTGTTGTTCTTCGCTTGTGGTGAATTCAGGCTCTATGTATTCGGATTCATCATAGTATTCTGATACTCCTTGCTGTGAATCCAAGAAGCTTTTCACTAAATCAGTAATGACAAGCCCAATGTCGGATATTGCCTTGTTGGTTTCGGTTCCTTTACTTAAGTCAAGTACACGAACTCCTTCAGCATCATTTCCTTTTTTAGGTATCATTACCATGGATATTGGTTCTACTCCAGCACCTGCTCCTGCAGCGTCGCTTCCTTCACTGCCTAATATGTTTTCACCAGCTCCAAATCCTACTCCCATTTTCATTACTGGAATTAAGATTTTATCTTCAGTTTCTATTGGTGTACCTATTACATTATCAACATTGATTAATTTACGTAATTCTTCAACTGTTGTTTTTATATTTTCAGCCATAGTTTCACATCCTATTATTGGTTATATTTTTGTTTTCATTTTTTAAATAATTTCTTAAAGTAATACTTTTTTCAGTTATAAGACATATATTGCAAGTGTAACTTATAACTTACAACTAAATTTTGAGACGTGCATTTCAAGTGTAACTTTTCACTTATAAGTTCTAATACACAAGTTGAAGACATCGATTTCAAGTGTAACTTTTCACTTATAAGTTCTAATACACAAGTTGAAGACATGCATTTCAAGTGTAACATATAACTTATAACTTACAAGCAGAAAATTTTTTCAAAAAAATAGTGGGTTATAACTTATAACTAAAATATAATAAAAAAAGAAAAAGAACAGAATCATAAGTATGATTCTGCAATGGATGAAACACCAGCACCAGCGTCGTCAATTACACCTAAACCTTTTAAAGTCATACCGATAGCAGCAAAGGTTTGAGTTAATTCCTTGTAGGAAATATTTCCCATGTGTCCGATTCTGAAAATGTTTCCTTTCAAGTGATCTTGACCGCCAGCTAATTCTACACCATATTTGTCACGGGTTGTGCCTCTGAACTGATCATCAGTAATTCCTTCAGGCATTTTAACAGCAGTTACGGTTGCAGAGGATACTGCTTCATCAGCGAATAATTCTAAACCTAATGCTTTAACTGCAGCAACACTTGCTTTAGCAGCTTTGTGGTGACGTGCAACTCTGTTGTCAATTCCTTCTTCTATAACCATTTTTAAAGCTTCATTCATTGCATATGTGAGTGAAACTGATGGAGTGTATGGAGTTTGAGGAGGTACTTTGTCTCCGCTTTTTTTAGCAGCTTTCATGTCTAAGTAGAAAGTGTTGGTTTCCACTTTTTCTGCTGCAGCCCATGCGTCGTCACTGAATGTGATTGCAGCCATGCCCGGTGGTGCAGCGATACATTTTTGAGATCCGGTAAGACAAACGTCAATTCCGAATTTTTCAACGTTCACTTCATCTCCTGCAAGGGATGATACGGTATCTACAATGTATAGTGCATCGTAGTTTTTCATTACTTTACCGATTTCCTCAATAGGTGCAGCTACACCGGTAGAGGTTTCATTGTGAATTACACTAACTGCTTTAATGTCTTCATCTTCGTCAAGAGCTTCTTTAATAGCTTGAGGTGTTACAGCAGTTCCCCATTCTACTGCTAATTCTTTGGCATCGATTCCATGGGTTTGCGCAATTTTCATGAATCTTTCACCGAATTTTCCACCTACGACATTTAACATTTTTTCTCCAGGTGCTACAGTGTTGGCAATTCCTGCTTCCATAGCTGCAGTTCCAGATCCAGTTAGTAAATAAGAGTTATTTGGGGTTTGGAAAACTTTACTCATTAATTCAGTAGTTTCAGTTAATATTTCACCATATTTTGCTCCTCTGTGGTTAACAACAGCTTGTGACATTGCATTGAGTACTCTAGGATGCACTGTTGTTGGTCCAGGAAGCATTAATAAGATATCGTTCATTAATTTTTCCTCCAATTTTCTAGAAAATTAGCTTAATTTAAGCTATATATATTTTTTACTTTTATACTTATTAAATATTTTTAATGGGGTATTTATTCACATTTTCACTATTTTATAATGTACATTTTAGTGCACTGTTTAATTTGATAAGATATTTTATACATATTGTTTAAATACTTTTAAAACATATATTATTGTATGCAATTCAGTGGAGAAGAACTAACAATTAAAAGAGTATTCAACTATGTTTTTGGCCTTTACCTGATAACCCTTGGGGTGGCATTTTCAATAAAGTCCGGTTTGGGCTCAGCACCGGTTAGTTCAATTCCATATGCAATGAACCTGATTTGGGCAATAGAAATAGGTGTTGCAACATTCATATTTCATGCATTTCTGGTTTTAATCGAATTGCTGCTTTTAAGAAGAGATTTCAAGAAAAAACACTTCCTGCAGGTATTTGTCGGGGTGCTTTTTGGAGCATTCACAAGCTTTTCTGTGGCATTACTTGGTTTCATACCCTCTGCAGATAATTTTTTAATAGCATTAATAATGACAGTATTGTCAATATTTTTCATAGCTCTTGGACTGTTCTTTTATGTGCCGACAAACATCATTCCGTTATCTGTTGAGGGAGTCACACAGGCAATAGCGATTGTGCTGGACAAGCCATTTCCAAAAATCAAGGTCTATTTTGATATAACTGTGGTTGCAACAGCATTAATATTAAGTTATGGATTTTTAGGAGAATTTGGAAGTGTTGGGATTGGAACAATTCTCGGTGCGCTCTTTATCGGAACAACCGTCAAATATATTCACAAAATCTATGGCCATTTTACAGGTCATGATGTAGATTTAAAAAAGATGTAATATATATTATATAATATGATAAAAAGGATTTGCTTATTTGTAATCGGTCTGTTTATAATGTCCCTTGGAGTGGCATTTTCAATCGTTTCCACCCTTGGAACAACACCGATCAGTTCAATTTCCTATTCTCTGGCATTAATAACTAATATTAACATAGGAATAACAACTTTCATATTCAATGCTGCGTTAATATTGATACAGTTTCTTATTTTAAGGTCAAGATTTCACAAAAGAAGGCTGTTGCAGCTAATCAACTGTGTGCTTTTCGGATATTTCACCGATTTGGCATTATATATTGTTTCATTCATTCCGTTTGACGGATCTGTAATCATGATGATTGTATTTTTATTTATAAGCATATTCCTTACAGCTTTCGGCATATTCGTCTACATGCCTGCAAACATTGCTCCGCTTCCAGGTGAAGGATGTGTTGAATCAGTTGCAATCGTTACCAACTGGAGATTTTCCACAATCAAAATAGGTTTTGATGCAACAATGGTCATAATATCTCTTATAATGTGCGGATTGTGGTATACAAACATTTTGGGAGCAGTAAATATTGGAACAATAATTTCTGCATTTTTGGTCGGATTCACTTTAAGGCAAATCAACAACCTGTATGAACGTCTGACAGGTTCTGCGGTGAATGTGGTCAATAAAAATTAGTTTAGAAGTGATGACTTCTAAACAATTGCAAAATCAGTTTTAATATTTGGAAGGTAGTCTTCACCAATTGTATCCAGATTTAAAAATTCATATCTATTGTTATTTTTAAATGTAACTTCAACGTATATTGATTCTTTATCTATAACTATTTTTACATTGCCTGAGGGTTTGGTTAAAAATTTTTCATCGACTTCAATTCTTTTAGATGCATCATTTATTTCAAGATTGACAGGGAAATAATTTTCATCAAAATCAAGATAAATGCCAGATTCTAATTCTATGGATTCTTTAGATTTGTATTTTTCTTTGACTTCAATTCTAATGATGTCTAATCTTGAATCGTAGGTGTATTCGGTGTCTACTTTTTTAATTTCATTAATATTTGTAATTTCTACTTCATTTTCATTTAATATTTCTAGATTTATACTTAAATCCATAAAATGTTTGTAATTATATTTTAATTCAAATTTTGATGATTTTTAAATGT
The DNA here is from genome assembly GCF_017468685.1 of Methanobrevibacter sp. Taxonomy (NCBI): domain Archaea; kingdom Methanobacteriati; phylum Methanobacteriota; class Methanobacteria; order Methanobacteriales; family Methanobacteriaceae; genus Methanobrevibacter; species Methanobrevibacter sp. The sequence goes on along the minus strand of NZ_JAFUHT010000051.1, from coordinate 17,342 downwards.
TTTTTCAATGCTTACTGGTATATCTTCACATAATGTTTGAGTTATTTTGTTAATGTCAATGTTTATCTCTTGTGCGTGGCTTAAACATGATTTTGGTATTTTATACCGGCTGGATTCCTTTTAATATTCTCCAATATGTCCAATACATCTTTTAAAGTGTAAATAATTTTATCGACCTCCTAATATCAATTTATCTATACTTATTGGTTTAAATTACAGAGTATATAAATGTATTCATGTTAAATTAATATTATTACTTTTTATTTGTAATTTAAGAAGTATAAATCCATTTTTAATTAAATATCTAATAATAAATTATTTAATTAAAAATGACCTAATATAATTATAGTGAGGTTTAAATATGGAATTTGGACTTTGGGAAAAATATTATACAGAAATTCTTGAAGATTTTGGATTTTCACGCCAAAACGATGAAGAGTCTGCAAAATTACTGGATGAAATACTGTCAACAGAAGGATGTCTCACATTAGATGATTTAAAAGGATTTGTTGATTTTTCAGATAAATTTATAGTATTTGGTGCAGGCCCATCCTTAAAGGAACATATAAAACTCCTAAAAGAGGATTATGATTTAAAAGACTACATTCTTGTTGCAGCAGATGGTGCAACAACCGCTTTAATAGAAGAAAAAATCGCACCGGACATAATTGCTACAGATTTGGATGGAAACCTTGATGATATTCTTTTGGCAAACTTGAGAGGAGCAAATGTAGCGATACATGCGCATGGTGACAATATAGATAAGATTGCAAGGCTGACACCATTCTTTACAAGCATATTGGGAACTACTCAATCACAGCCTGTTGGAAACCTCTATAATTTCGGAGGATTCACCGATGGTGACAGGGCGCTATTTCTATCTGTAGCATTAGGGGCAGTTGAAATAACACTTGCAGGTATGGATTTCGGTGAAATCGTAACCAGATACTCAAGGCCAAATATCAAAACTGACACTGCAAAGGCAGATGACTTTAAAAAGAAAAAGTTAGGATATGCCGAGAAGTTCACACAATGGATAATTGACAATGAAAATGTCGATATTATCAATTTATGTGAATAAAAATCGTTTTATAATAAGAAATAATAATATGATAATATGGGAATAGAAGATATTTTAATGGCTGATGAAAGTCTTTTTCAAAACATTAATGCTTTTGATCCGGATTACTTTCCTCAAAACTTCAATTACAGGGACACACAAATGGAAGCAATGGCAATGTCAATAAGGCCTGCTTTAAGAGGAGGACAACCGTCAAACGCAATTGTTTTAGGCTCACCGGCAACAGGAAAGTCCACATCAATAAGGAAAGTATTCGAACTGGTTGAAAAAACTTCAGATAAGGTAGTATGCGTATATATCAACTGTCAATTGCACACTACACGTTTTGGAATATTTTCACAAATTTACAAAAAGCTTTTCGGACACATTCCTCCTGAAACTGGAGTTCCTTTTTCAAGAATCTATGACCAGATTATGAAAGACCTTCAAAAAAAGGAAAGGTCACTGGTTGTGGCACTGGATGATATTAACTATCTGTTCCAATCAAAAAATGCTGATAAAGTTGTTTATGATTTATTAAGAGCATATGAGGAATATCCTGGTGTAAAAACATCAATTTTTGCCATATTGTCAGATCTGGAATTTAAATATGCCTTTGATAAAAATGTAAATACTGTATTTATTCCTCAAGAAATAACATTCCCATTATATACTTATTCTGAACTTGAAGATATCTTACGTGACCGTGCAAAAGCAGGATTTTTCCCTAATGTCTTGCCTGATGATATATTGGAGCAAATTGCAATGTACACTGAAGAAAACGGTGATTTGAGAGTGGGCATTAATCTTTTAAGATCATGCGGTAACATTGCAGAAGCGGATGCAAGCCGCCAAATCACTCAGGAACACTTTGACAAAGCAATGGAATCTCTGGTATCCGTCAATGTTTTCGAAACATTAAAATCTTTAAATGATAATGAACGAACAATTTTAAGGATGATTTCAGATTATGAAGGCATATATACTGCTGGTGAATTGTCTGAATTGTTTAAACAAAAAACAGGTTCCAGCTATGCATCATTTAATCGTGCATTGGATAAACTGGAATTCGTAAGATTGATTGATACAAAATTTACAGGAAAAGGGGTTAGAGGAAAATCAAGAGAAATTATATTGCGTTTTAACCCCGATGATTATGCCATTTAATCGTTTTCCTGTATTTAAGGGAAATTAGTTTCTGTTAACATTAGAGTATTTGCATGGTAAGCTCATAGTCTAATGTGCAACTAAAGGGTTTGGCATTGTTTTTAAGCTCAAATTTAAATAATTGGAGCTTGAGCTGCTACAACAGAAATAACAGAGAAAAGTAATGCTGCTATTACTACAAGCACTACCATGCAAGATTGAACATCTAAATTACTGTACATTATTTCGTCTTTCATTGAACTTCTTTTTCTTAAATCTACTTGAATTGTGGTGTCATTATTGCCTAACATTTTAATCACTATATTAAAGTTGTAAAAAGTACATATATAAGCAAAGAGTGAGAGCATTTGAAAAGTAATATTTGGGGTAAGCGTCATGAAAAGGTATGAATATTTTGAAGCAACTGCTGACATTGGACTTAAAGCTTATGGAAAAGATAGGAATGAAGCTTTTGAAAATGCAAGTTTGGCAATTTTTAATATTATTTCTGATACTTCAGAAATTGATGCAGTAAATACAATAGAATTTGAAATAGATTCAGAAGACGATGTATCACTTTTATATGACTATTTGGAGGAACTTCTGTTTTATCATGAAACTGAATTCATGCTTTTCAGCGAATTTCATGTTAAAATCGATGAAAATCTTCATCTTAAGGCTGAAATAAAGGGTGAAGAGATTAATTGGGATAAGCATGAAAGAAAAACTGAAATAAAGGCAATAACATTCCATAAGATGGAAGTTAACAAAACTGACCATGTAGAACTTCAGGCGATAGTTGATTTGTAAAATTTTAAATAATATTATATGACATAATATTAAGCATGAAAAGAACTAAAACCATCTCAAGAACATTCGAAATGATAATGGGAATTATAGGTTCTGTTATCGGAATATTTTCCGGATCATTTCTAATATTTCTAGAACATGTCGGTCAGACACACACTCCTTTTTTAGGGCTTGTTGCAATTATTGCATCAGTTTTAGGTTTGGCTTCAACATATTACGTTTCAAAAAATTCAGAAATTGCTGGTGTAGGATTTGTACTTGCAACAATGTTTGTCATTGTCGGGTCAGATTACATTAATGTGTTGGGTGCAATATTTCTGTTGATTGCAGGGGTTTCTGCATTGTTTAGGAAATAATTAATTTTTAATTCATTAAATTATTTTTCAAATAATTTAAAAAACATTTTTTTTACCAAAACTTTATTTAAATACTATAAATAAACATTAAATTATAATATTTTTGTGATACTATGAGCATTAAAGATGAAATTAAAAAAGTTAGTGATAACGTTTATGAAATTCCGGGATCCTACAATAAATCCATGAGGGCTTCTGGAAGGTTTTATATAGCTGACGAGTACTTTGATGATTTGGAGGAAGGTGCAATCGAACAGATTGTCAATGTTGCATGCCTTCCTGGTGTTCAAAGGTACTCCATTGGCCTGCCGGATATCCATTTCGGATACGGTTTTCCAATCGGTGGAGTTGCAGCATTCAGCTTAAGAAATGGTATTGTATCTCCTGGGGGAGTTGGTTTTGACATCAACTGTGGAGTCAGACTAATCAAATCCAATTTAACTCTTGAAGATGTCGAGGACAAATTGGATGAGCTTACAGAAAAGCTTTTTGAAAATATACCTTCTGGTGTTGGAAGCAAAGGTAAAATCAGACTTGGAGAGGATGAAATCAATGACGTACTTGATTACGGTGCTGAATGGGCCGTTAAAAACGGATATGGCTGGGAAGAGGACCTTGAAGTTTTAGAGGAAAACGGAAGAATGATCGATGCAGATTCAAGCATCGTTTCAGATAAGGCTAAAAAAAGAGGAATCCCTCAACTGGGCTCATTAGGTTCCGGAAATCACTTCCTTGAAGTTCAAGTTGTTGATGAAATATATAATGAGGATGCAGCAGAAGCCTTCGGACTTGAAAAGGGTATGATTGTCATCATGATTCATTCAGGATCTCGTGGATGCGGACACCAAATCTGTTCCGATTACTTGAGAATCATGGACAAGGCATATAAGAAATACAAAATCAACATTGATGACAGACAATTGGCATGCGCTCCTTTGGATTCAAAAGAAGCTCAGGATTATATTCAGGCAATGGCTGCTGCAGCCAATTACGCATGGGCAAACAGGCAAATGATGACACATTGGATAAGGGAAACCTTTGAGGATGTTTTAGGAAAATCCGCAAAAGACATGGAAATGGACATTGTCTATGATGTGGCTCACAATATTGCCAAAATGGAAACCCATAAGGTCTACAACCGTGAGGAAGAGGTTCTCGTTCACCGTAAAGGTGCAACAAGGGCATTCGGTCCTGGATGTGAGGAGGTTCCTGAAAAATACAGGCATATCGGACAGCCTGTTTTAATCCCTGGTACTATGGGAACCGCCTCATATGTATTGCACGGTACCGAAAAGGCAATGGAAGAGACTTTCGGTTCAACCGCACACGGTGCCGGAAGAATCCTGTCAAGGTCAAAGGCCAAAAAGGACTTTGATGCTGATGAAATCACCAGCGACATGGAATCAAACGGTATCAGAATCAAGGCCACAAGCAAACATGTGATTGAAGAGGAAGCACCCGGTGCCTATAAGGATGTGGACAGTGTTGTTCGCGTATCCGACAGCACAGGCATTGCAAAACTTGTTGCAAAAGTCAGACCTCTATCAGTTTGTAAAGGATGATTGCATGATTGGTATAATCGGCGGCAGCGGAGTATATGAAATCACCCAAAAGGCTGATTCCTCCACAGATAAACTGGTCAAAACAGAATATGGTGAAGTTGAAGTGTCAATTCTAGACATCTGTGGAAAGGAAGTGGCGTTCATTCCTCGCCATGCTTCAGGACATTCCATTCCACCACATAAAATTAACTATCGAGCCAATATTGATGCTTTAAAAAACGTTGGTGTCACAAAAATAATCGCAACCAACTCCGTCGGCTCAATGAATACGGAAATGCCTCCAGGTTCATTTGTCATTCCCGATGATTTTTTAGATTTCTCACAGGATAGGGTAAAGACCTTCTATGAGGATAAGGTTGTACATGTGGATGTTAGCGAGGCATACTGCCCGTCTCTTCGTGATGTTTTGGACAAGTCAGGGGATGTGATTCTAGGGGGAACCTATGTCTGCACTGAAGGGCCAAGATTCGAGACTCCCGCTGAGATAAAGATGTTCAAGATGCTTGGCGGAGACCTTGTTGGGATGACCGGAGTTCCTGAGGTCACTCTGGCACGTGAAAGGGAAATATGCTACAATTCAATATGCATCGTATCCAACTACGCCTCCGGAATTTCAGATGGTGAGCTTACAATCGATGAGGTCTTTGAAATGGTCAGCGAAAGGGAAGCCGACCTGCTTGAGCTTATATATAATTTCATAAAAAATGTTGATGACGGCGCAGACTGTGCATGCAACCATGCATTGGACGGTGCTGAAGTATAATTAAAATGGAGGAATTTTAATGCGTTTGGCTGTAGTGTCTTCCGATGGAAAAAATGTGGACTTGCATCTTGGAAAGGGAAGGAATGTTTTTGTCTATGATTATGACGGTGAATTGACATTTGTAGAGGAAAGGAAAGTTGAAATTGCAGAAGATGCAAAACATCAGGGTGGAAAAGTAATTAAAACCTGCGGTGATTGTGATGTATTGATTGCAGTTCAATACGGATTCAAATCAAAAATCAAGGCCGAAGATGCAAACATCAAACTTGTAATGGATGAGGGACCTGTCGATGAGGTTCTCAAAAGATACGTTGATCATGTGGAATTCATGAGCAAAAATATAATGTAGATGATTTTTCATTATATTGTAACTTATATCAAAGGGCAATTTATATGGCCTGATATTGGATTTCGCCATCATAAATCCCATTTTTCTTTTTCTATTGGATATTGAAAAAAATTTTATTATTTTTTTTAATCAAAAAATTTCAACAATTTTCTACAATATCAACAATCTTTATATATCATGAATAAAATAACTAATAATAACCTTTATGGGCGGGTTTTTAAAATTAAAACTTAATTACAAATATTTTCTTAAAATAACGTGAGAATAACTCACAATTTTTAAATAAACGATTGTAAATCTATACTTATTTAAAATCATTTTTACAGTTTATTTAGTGTGCTGTTTGATAAAGCACATATTTTAAGACATTTTTAAAATTTAATGGCGAAAACGCTAAATTACTATATATAATATATTAAAATTTATAAGGTTGATATAATGGCAAAAGCAAAAGCAAGACGTAGAGTACGTGATACATGGAAAGAAAAATCCTGGTATACTATCAAAACACCAGTGAACTTTGAAGACAAAGAAATTGGGGAAACCCCAGCAAAAGATGCAGATCTTCTCATCGGTAGAGGAGTAGAAGTAACCATGAGGGAATTAACCGGTGACTTCTCAAAACAATACATCAAACTCAGGTTTGAAATTGACAACGTTGCAGGAACCGTTGCAAACACCAAATTCACAGGTCACAAGACCACTACCGATTATGTAAGAAGCATGATTAGAAGAGGAACTTCCAGAATCGATGCTTCCGCAATAGTAAAAACCAAAGATGACCGCAAATTAAAATTACAAGTTTTAGCTGTAACCACCAGAAGAGCAAAATCTTCCCAACAAAGATACATGAGAAAAACCATTGAAGAATTGCTCATCAATGCAGCAGCTGAAAGATCATTCGATGATTTAGTAACCGTTTGCGTAAACGGTAAATTAGCATCTGAAATTTACCACAACGCTAAAAAGATTTACCCTCTCAAAAGAGTGGAAATCATCAAAAGTAAAGTAATCAAATAGATTGCTTTATTCACTTCTTTTTTTTAATTTTCGAATTATTTTTCTATTATTATAATTTTTTTTGTTTATTCATTGAATATACTAATTAATCAATTTTTAATTTTATAGTTATATTTATATTAATATTCCAGTATTTATTATCTTATAATGTAAAAATTCTAAATTTTTTTAAAAATCCATTTGTTAAAGTTTATATATTAGTAAATATCAATATATATATCACGATAGACTCTCCCTATATGATGAAAAATCATGTAAAGAATATGGGAGGGGGTGTATTATGTTAAGAAAAGAGATATTAATTATATGTTTAATAATATGTTGTCTTTTCTCACTGCAGGCCGTTGCGGCAGCAAGTGATGGAAATTCAACAGATCAAGTTGTTTTAACAACAGAAAGTAATGTCTCTGCATATTCACTTCCTAACACAGATAATCAGCTGCAGGATGGAAGTGATGCAGGAACATTTTCAGACTTGCAGAATGATTTGAGCCTTGGAGGGGACATAGTATTAACTAAAAATTATACTTTTAATAATACTATAGATACTGGTTTAGTCAACGGTATTTCTGTTCCAGATACAGTTAACCGTATAACTGGTATCGGAAACATAGTTATCGATGGTAGCCAGCAGGCTAGAATATTTAATATACACAGCAGTCACAGTGTAATACTGACAGGAATTACATTTATTAATGCCAATGCTGATGGAAACGGAGGGTCTATAAATTCTGAGGGTACATTAATAATTTCCGATTGTAATTTCATAAACAACACTGCTAGTGGCCATGGTGGTGCGGTATACCTAGGATCCGGTGAAGGAGATACAATTACCAACTGTAACTTTGAAGGCAATGTCGCTGGAGGAAATGGTGGTGCTATAGATTGGTATGCCGGTTCATCAAAAGGTCAGATTATCGGTTCCACTTTCACAGACAATACCGCTAAACGTTCAGGTGGTGCTGTACACTGGAGTGGTCACTATGGTACTATAAGAGATTCTAATTTCACTAACAATATTGCTACCGGTGAAGTGACTGGTGAAATCGGTGGTATCGTTGGTGGTGGAGACGGTGGTGCTGTACTATGGGTAGGTAGTAATGGTACTATCGACAATTGTATATTTACTGATAACGTTGCTCAAAACCGTGGTGGAGCTATATTCCTACATGGTAACTCTACAGAAAACTGTACTAATACTACATTAAGTCATTCCATATTCACTAACAATAATGCTGGTTTGAATGGTGGTGCTGTTGATTGGCAAGAAGGTGCTCATGATGGTGTTGTAACTTATTGTGATTTCACCAACAATACTGCAAGTAGTACAGGTGGTGCTGTATACTGGAGTGGTCATAATGGTACAATACTACATTCCAACTTTACCAACAATAAGGCATTAGGTACTGTTAATGGAACTGGACCAGATGGTTCTATTATCCTTGGTGGTAATGGTGGTGCTATTGTATGGAAAGGTGCTGAAGGGGATATTATAAACACTACCTTTAGATTGAATAATGCTTCACGTAATGGTGGTGCTATATTCATGCAAGCTGGTTCTAATGAAGATTGTAGTAATATTACTGTTGATGGTGGTTTGTTTATTGAGAACTATGCTGGTGTTAATGGTGGTGCACTAGATTGGTATGAAGGTGCTCATGATGCGAATCTCTATAATTCTGTATTTATTAACAATACTGCTGAGAGGTCTGGTGGTGCTGTATACTGGTTTGGTAATGATGGTACTATTGCAAATTCCACATTTGAGAATAACCGTGCTTTAGGTAATGTTAATGCTACTGACTCTTATGGTAGGATAACTCCTGGTGGTCATGGTGGTGCTATTATGTGGACTGGTGCTAATGGTAAGGTTTTAAACAGTAACTTTACTTTGAATAATGCTTCACGTAATGGTGGTGCTATATACATGCAAGGTAGTACCGAGGGTGATTGTAGTAATATTACTGTTGACGGCAGCAGATTTGTTGAAAATTATGCGGGTATCAATGGTGGTGCTCTAGATTGGTATGAAGGTGCACAAGACTCAACACTTTCAAATTCCTATTTCGTCAACAACACTGCTGAGAGGTCTGGTGGTGCTGTATACTGGTTCGGTCATAATGGTACTATTGCAAATTCCACATTTGAGAATAACCGTGCTTTAGGTAATGTTAATGCTACTGACTCTTATGGTAGGATAACCCCTGGTGGTCATGGTGGTGCTGTGATGTGGACTGGTGCTGAAGGTTACATATATAATTCCACTTTCAATGATAACAAGGCTAAGGTTAATGGTGGAGCTATATTCTTGCAGGGCAGTACTGAGGGAGACTGTGCTAATATTCTCATTGATGATTGTAGTTTTGATGCTAACTTTGCTGGTGTGAACGGTGGGGCTGTTGACTTCTATAAAGGTGCTTATGATGGAAACATTACAAATTCCGAATTTACCAATAACATCGCTAACAGGTCAGGTGGTGCTGTATTCTGGTTTGGTACTTATGGTGATATTATAAATTCCACATTCACCAACAACTCCGCTTTAGGTAATGTATTGTACAATAATTCATATGGTGTTATGACTTATGGTGGTCATGGTGGTGCTATTATGTGGACTGGTGCTGAAGGTTACATATATAATTCCACTTTTGATGAAAACAAGGCTAAAGTTAACGGTGGGGCTATATTCATGCAAGGAAGTACCGAAGGTTTATGCGCTAACCTTACAATTGATTTATCTAACTTTACAAATAACTTCGCTGACGGCAATGGTGGTGCTGTAGACTGGTATGAAGGAGCTCGTTTCGGTAAGTTGCTCAATTTAATATTTGACAATAACACTGCAAACAAAAATGGTGGTGCTGTTTACTGGCATGGTCTAAACGGTACCATGGACAATGTAACATTTAAAAACAACAATGCAACAGCCAAAGGTCATGAAGGTAATCCTGACGCTACCCGGGGTATGGGTGGTGCTATCTACTGGCAAGGAAACAACGGTTTCATGAACAGAATCAATGCCAGTGACAATTATGCATATGAAGACGCCGGTGTAATATTCATCAACGGTAACAACACTAAGTTATATAACTCCACTTTCACTGACAACATTGCAGGCGATGACGGTGGGGTAATATTCTGGACAGGTAATGTCGGTATTCTCGCCAATTCCACTTTTGAAAACAGCAGAGGTATAAGTGCCAACGGTAATTCCAAAGGTGGTGCAATCTGTCTTGTCGGTTCAGACATTAATGTAACCCAATCTAACTTCACTAACAGTTATGCTAAATGTACTGGAGGCGCTATATTCATTACCGGAAATAATGTAACTGTTTCCGATTCACGATTCATTAATTCCAGTGTGGACAATACATCAGAGGGTGGAGTAATTTATATTATTGGTAACAGTACTAAGATTTATAATTCCGCTTTTGATAATTCTTCATCTAATTTGGGAGGTTCTATTTACATAAGTGGAAATGATGCTACTATAATTGGCTCCAATTTCAAAAACAGCTATGCATATGAGGACGGTGGTGTAATCTATATTACTGGTAACTTAACTGAAATTTACAATTCCACTTTCACTAACAACACAGCGGGTGATGATGGTGGAGCTATAAATTGGGTTGGTAATGATGGTCTCATTGAAGGATGTGTCTTTTCAAACAATAGCGGTTTAAGCCAAGATGGTCACACTTCCAAAGGAGGTGCAATATCCATCAACGGTGACAATAACGATATATACAATTCTAATTTTACTGACAGTTACACCAACAATGAAGGAGGTACAATATTCATCACAGGAAATAATGTGGATATTGTAGGATCCAACTTCAACAACTCCAAATCAGAATCCAATAACGGAGGAACTATTTATATTATTGGTAACAGTACTAAGATTTATAATTCCACTTTTGATAATTCCTCCGCTAATTTAGGCGGAGCTATTTACATAAGTGGAAACGATGCCACTATCGTTGGTTCTAATTTCACCAACGGATATGCATATGAAGATGGTGGCGCAATATATATCACAGGTTTCTTAACTGAAATTTATAATTCCACATTCATTAACAACACTGCAGCCGATGATGGTGGAGCAGTAAACTGGGAAGGTAATAACGGTACTCTTGCCGGATGTGTCTTTGTAAATAATAAGGGCATTAGTGCTGATTCCCATACTTCCAAAGGAGGTACAATCTCCATAATCGGAAACTATACAAAAATATCTGATTCCAATTTCACTGATAGTTACACAGAAAATAATAACGGTGAAAATGTTGGAGGTACAGTATTCATCACAGGACATGATGTGGACCTTGTTGGATGTAACTTTAATAATTCAGTAGCTAGAAGCTCTGATGGTGGAACAATTTATATTATTGGTCATGATGTTAGAGTTATAAATTCGACTATCTATAATTCTTCTGCAAGAAAAGGTGGAGCAATTTACGTTGATGGTGTAAATGCCTCTGTTATAAACTCCACTATAAATAATACTTTTGCAATAACTGGAGATAGCTATGAAACTAATAATTTAGGTGGTGCCATATACATTAAAGGAAATTATGCTAATATTATCGGTTCAGAATTTGAAGACTCCCGTGCTTATCAGGGTGGAGCACTTTACCTGGAAGGTAATTATTGTAATGTATCTAACTCTTCTGTAAGAGATGGTTACGCCTATGTTGATGGTGGTGCGCTGTATTCCACAGGTTCATATTCAAATATATACTACTCCAGTTTCACAAGCAATGAAGCTAGAGGTGACGGAGGAGCTATGTACTGGTTTGGTGGAAAAAATTCAGTAAACAACACCATAATCGGTTGTATATTCTTAGAAAATGTTGCTTATGCAAACTCCAATTCAAACACCAAAGGTGGAGGTGCTATCTATTGGTCTGAAGGAGGATATTACGGCACTATTAAAGATTCTCAATTTATCAATAACTCCGTTCAATCATCAACTAAAGCAGATGGTGGGGCTATTCTATGGGATAAATGTCATTATGCATTAATTGATAATTGTATTTTTGATGGAGACTATATTACCACAACTAATACTGGTGATGTTTGGATTCAAGGTGGAGCAATCTATATGAGAGTCGATGATCCATACACTATCAGTAATTCCAAATTCATAAATTGTTATTCTGAAAAAGAAGCCGGCGCATTATATATTCAGTCTAATACTAATGGACGCGAAATTTTTATTGTAAATACCACATTTGAGAATAATGTCGCTCAAGCTATCGGTCAGAATTCCAACGGTGGTGGAGCGGTTCAAGTTAAACAATGCGACTTTGCAGTATTCCAAAACGTAACTTTCAGGAATAACACTGCAAATCAAGGTGGTGCAGTCACTGTTTTAGAGACTAGAACAAATATACAATTCATTAATTGTACTTTTGATAACAATAAGGCTACCAACGGTAACGGTGGAAGTATCTGGGCTAATAAGCTATTCTACATATACAACACAACAATTGCCAACAGCACTGCATCTGACAATGGTGGTGGATTATACACTATCGCTGATATGACTTATAATAATATAACATTCATTAATAACACTGCTACATATGGTGGAGGGTTGTATTGGAATAAGGCAAACATTAAGATTCAGAACATGAAATTTATAAATAACACCGCACTTGAAAGAGGCGGAGCTATTTATATTACAACTACCTCTACAGTCCAAAATGTCACAATGACTGGTAATAAGGCATTTGCCGGTTCAGCAATTTGGGCTAATAAGGACCTTACCTTAATTGATGTTTATGTGATGGAAAATCAAGCTAATTCAAGTTCACTCGACATTAGTTTTGATGAGGATACTGGAAAAATCGTAGTGCTATTCAAAGGTAAAGACAAATACTTAAATGCAATCTATCTCAATGGAGGATGTATATTATATTGTACCAATGTAACCTATTGGGATGAAACTGGTGAAATTAACTCTGGTGAAACTAGAATCAGAGTACCAACCACAACTGCTCAAGATACTCCGGAAGGCGGTCAAAACCTAACTGTTAGAGTATATGGCGGTGATGGAAAGTTAGTTGAGCAAAATATTTTAACAGACAATGACGGTAAAGTTTACTTAAATCTGTCTGACATTATCAGTGATACTAATTATCACGAAATGTATGTTGAATCAGAACTCAATGATGATACATATTATACTATAATAAAAGCCACTACAAGATCTGCTTCACAGGTCAATGCATCTGCAAACAAAACTACATACCACTCAAATTCAACCCTAAATGTAAATGTGACTCAGGGAGCTACCGGTAACGTATCTGTATATATTGGAGATACATTCATTGCAAATATTACTTTAGATAATTCCAAAGGTTCCATTAATATGTCCACATTGGTTGAAGGAGTTTACTTGCCTGTGGGCAATCACACTTTATCCTTTGTTTATAACGGTAATGTGAAATATGATAAATCAAATACAACCGCAATATTGGAAATAACCAAAATAACTCCAGTAATGCTACTTAACGTAACCGGTATAGGATACAACTTGCTGGTAAATGTGACTGTAATGGATGGTGAGTATAACATTACAGATGCAACCGGAAATGTGACAATTCAAGTTGAAGACAGAACAGCAACAATATATCTCGGTAACGGTCAAGGAATGACCATTATTTACGGTTTACCAATTGGAAACTACACTGTCAATGCAACATATCATGGAGATAACAATTATTATAATATTACAAATTCAACTGAGGCAAATGTAACTGAAAAAACACAAACTGTTTTAGTGCTTGACGTTGACTCTGAAAAATTATACTACATTAACGAAACAGTTCCAATTAAGGTAACCATATTGCCTAAAGGTGAAGGGAATATAACTCTTTACATTAATGGTATACCTCATGAGTTAACCCTGCAGACTGTAGACAATTCAACTTTCGTCGAATTTAATGCAACTGAGTTAAAAGATGGCATAAATTATGTGTTTGCTACATATGAAGGTACTGAAATATATGCACCTTCATGGGCACAAGACAGATTCAATGTAACTAAATACAACTCAACCATTGGAATAGAAACAGCTAATATCACATTCAAAGACACTGAAATCATCAACATCACTCTTCCGGAGGATGCTGAAGGAATTATAAAAGTATTGATTAATGACACTCCATACCTTGTAGAACTGGTTGGAGGATCTGCACAAGTAAATGTCTCTGATTTAGCTGTTGGAACTTACAACGTAACTGTAATATTCAATGGAGATAAGAAATATTACAATTCAACAAATTCAACATTATTCAATGTAACTAAAATCAAGCCAGCTATTGAAATTGACGTTGACAATGTAACTTATGGAAATGAAACTGTAATTACTGTAATTTTACCTGACGGCGTTACTGGAAATGTAACAATTAAAGTAAATGACACAATCTTTGTATATGAAGAGCAGGAAATTGTTGATGGCAAAGTAACTCTTCCGGGCACAATATTGCCTGCTGGCAACTACACTGTTGAAGCAACATATAATGGTGATGGAAACTACTCAGTATGCACCGCTCAAACTAACTTCACAGTATATAGGCAAGCACCTGTACTTACCGTCACAGTTGAAGATATCAACTATGGTGAAAGCGCTAACATTACAGTAACTGTTCCTGATGGGGTAACAGGAACTATAATTATAAAAGTTAATGGAACTGAAAGCGAGCCATTAACAATAACTGAAGGCAAAGTCAACTTAACTGTTGCAGGATTAGCTGTCGGAAATTATCCTGTTGAAGTTATCTACTCAGGCAACGATAACTATTCTGATGATACAGTCACTACTGACTTTGAGGTATTCCAAATCGGCACTGAATTGGATGTTGATGTACATGACATCACCGTTTGGGATACAGAATACATAAATATTACAATTAAAGACGCTGCTGGTGAAATTATTACAAACGCAACCGGCAACGTGACAATCAATATTGACGGTGTAAACCACACTGCAGAAATTAAAGATGGAATTGCAAGATTCAACACTTCTGATTTAACAGTCGGACACAAAGTCATTTGGGTATTCTATGATGGAGACAGAAACCTGACCGCAAACAGGACAATGGTTAAATTCAACGTAGGTCAAAGAACTCCAACAATAAACATAACTGCTCAAAACATAACTGTTGGCGAAGACGGTAACATTACTGTTAAAGTGCCAGCTAATGCAACCGGTTATGTGGTAATTGAAATCATTGGCGGAGACAGCTACTTCAAAACTGTAACAAATGGTCAAGCTGCAGTATATCCTCAAAACCTAAAAGTAGGAAACTACACTGTAAGAGCAACCTACTATGGTATATCCACTGACAACTACACTGTAAACACTGCTGAAGCAAACTTCACAGTCAAACCGATTGAAGATTACAATATCACAGTAATTGCAAACAACATTACTTACGGTGAAAACGCAACTGTAATTGTCACACTGCCAAGCGATGCAACCGGAAACGTAACAATCTACATTGACGGTGTCAACAGAGGAACAGTTAATATTACAAACGGAATTGCAACATTAACTGATATTGCAGGATTAGAGGCTGGCCAACATGAAGTTAACGTAACTTACAACGGTAATGAAAGATACGCTCCAAAAGACAAGAACGGAACAATATTCCATGTCCTGCCAACCGATGACTGGACACTTGACATTGATGTTGAAGCACACAAATATGGTGAAGATACAATAATCACTGTAACATTACCTGAAAATGCAAAAGAAAATGTAACCTTAGAAATCGATGGAGTAAACTACACTGTTAAACTAACCGATGGTGTAGGAGAATTAAGATTAAACAACCTTTCCGCTGGATTGCATGAAGTAAATGCATACTACCCTGGTGATGAAAACTACACCAACAAGTCATCCAGCGACAAGTTCATAATCGATCAGGCAACTCCAACTATTATTATAAATGCAACCCCTGCAAAAGTTGGCGATAACGCTACAATAAACATTACAGTATCTGGAAACGCAACCGGAAACGTAACAATATATGTTGACGGACAAATGTTTGAAAGAACAATCGTTAACCACAGTGTAACATTGAATGTAACCGATTTAGCTAGTGGAAACCATAATGTTGTTGTGTTCTACAAAGGTGATCAAAACTACACTTCAAACATCAACTCAACTTCATTACGTATCTTCAAAGACAGTTCTGACTTAATAGTGGTTGCAGATCCAGAAAGTGTTGTAGTGGGCAAAAACACAACAATCACAGTAACATCAGTCAATGTTACTTCTGGAAACGTGATTATTGAAGTGAACGGAATCAACTACACTGTTGCTTTAAACAATGGTGTTGCTAAATTGAACGTTACTCTGCCTGCTGGTGATTACACCGCTAAGGCTTACTTCCTTGGTGATGACAAATACAATGCATCAACCAACACAAGCAATGTTTTCCATGTAATTAATAAGACTGTTGCTTGGGTAAATATTACTGCTGATAAGATTATTGAAATTGACAACAATTTGACATTTACTGTTACTACTAATAGTAATGCTACTTTGGTTGTTAAGGTGAATGGTGTTGAAGTCACTCCTGTTGGTGGAGTATACAGCTTCAACGGAACTGTTGCTGGTAATTACACTATTACTGCTGAGGTTGCTGAAAATGATTATTACACTGCTGCAACTAATTCTAGTGGATTTGTTGTTTACAAACATGCTAGTGAAATTGCAAGTGTTGTTGTAACTCCTAGTGTTGTTGTTGGTAAAGACAGCACAATCACTGTGACTATGGCTAACAACGAAACTGGCAGTGTCATGATTGAAGTCAATGGATATAATTACACTGTTGCGATTAAAGATCATGTCGCTCAATTGAATGTAACCTTGCCTGTTGGTGACTACACCGCTAAAGTTTACTATCCTGGTGATGACAAGTATAATGCTACTAGTGCTGTAAGTGATGTCTTCCATGTGGTTAACAAGACTGTTGCTTGGGTTAATATCACTGCTGATAAGGTTATTGAAATTGATCATAACTTGACATTTACTGTTACTACTAATAGTAATGCTACTTTGGTTGTTAAAGTGAATGGTGTTGAAGTTGTTAAAGGTGCTGATGGAAAATACAGATTTAATGGTACTGTTGCTGGTAATTACACTATTACTGCTGAGGTTGCTGAAAATGATTATTATACTGCTGCAACTAATTCCACAGTATTTACTGTTTACAAGCATGCTAGTGAGATTGAAAGTGTTGTTGTAACTCCTGTGACTACT
>NZ_JAFUHT010000050.1 GCF_017468685.1 Methanobrevibacter sp. | reverse complement strand
CTCTTCTTTATTTGAAAAATAGTGATAAATTCCACCGATAGCAATTCCTGATGCCTCACTGATTTGTCTAATTGAAACGATAGAGTTTTCATTTTCTATCATTAATTTTAAAGTATTTTCTAAAATTAATTTTTTTGTATTTATGCATTTAATAATTATAGAGTTTATAGTTATTAAATAATGTAGAAAATGAACGTTTTGCATGTTGAAAATTAATATAGGGAACGAACGTTCTGTTATATAGAATATATTCAACTTGATTCATAGTTTTTGTTCAACAAACAACAAAAATTTTATAAAACAATGAAAAGGAAAAATATATAGTGAGAAAATATTGACTACATAATTATATTAGCAATATTATTCTTAAAATTTCAATAGAATATGGAGAATGAAAATGAAATCTAAAAAGCATTTACTGGTTGTTTTATCAGCATTCTTGATTGTATTCATCACTTCAGCAAGCGCAGTTGATGCAAATGATGCAGATATTGCATCTATTGATGAATCAACTGACATAGTTAATGAAAAACTTGCATTAGATTCAAGTTCAGATACCCTTTCTGTATCTAATGACAGTAATGTTTTAGGAAATGATGAACATATAAACGAAGGAAATGGTGGAACCTTCACCGAACTGCAGGCTAATATTACTCAATCAGCATCCGGTTCAACATTAACATTAACTAAAAATTATGAATATGATGACGGTTTTGCTACAGATGGAATCCTTATTGACAAAACCCTGACAATTGATGGGCAAGGCCATAAAATCGATGCACAGGGAAAATCAAGAATATTCAAAATAACAGCAGAAAATGTAATACTGAAAAATATACATTTCATAAATGGTAACACAACAAATCAAGGCGGTGCGGTTCACTTTGAAAAGTCTGGTACTGTGACCGATTGTAATTTTACAGATAACATGGTGAATGGCGATAATAGGTATGGTGGTGCTATCACAATGAGTTCTGGCAGGATTGAAAAGTGTAACTTCATTAATAACTCTGCGAACATGTATGGTGGTGCAATTTACTTTGAAAATAAAGGTAATCTGTCAAACTGCACTTTTATTGATAATAAGGTAACCAGTGCCAGAGGTTATGGAGGTGCAGTTTACTTTAACACTAATGGAACTGTTGAAAACTGTACTTTTACAGGTAACCGAGTAATAGGAGCCACAAGTAGAGGTGGTGCCATAAGGATGGACTCCGGTAATGTGACAAATTGTAATTTTACCAATAACTCTGCAACATACGGTGGAGGAGCCATTTTCTTTAGTAGCACTAAGTATTCAGGAAAAGTTGAAAACTGTAATTTTAATAGCAATTCCGGTCGTTTAAAGGGCGGTGCCATTTATTTCTCCTCAACTACCAGTCCCAGTACTGCAATAAATTGTAATTTTACCAATAACACGGCGAATGATTCTAATGGTAATGGTGGTGCAATCAACATGTATTCAGGCAGTGTTGAAAATTGCAATTTCAATAGTAACACTGCAGGTTTAAGAGGAGGTGCGATTTACTTTGATCGTGCAGGCAATGTGACAAATTGTAATTTTACCAATAACAAAGCAACCCATTCCACTTGTAAAGGAGGTGCGGTTTACTTCTATAATCGAGGAAATGTAGCAAATTGTAATTTCACTGATAACTCTGCAACAAACCTTGGTGGTGCAATTTACTTTGAAACTGCAGGCACTGTAGCAAATTGTAATTTTACCGGCAATAATGCAACTTCAGGTTCTGCAATTTACTTCTTTGGTACTTCAGCCATTAAAGCTATTTACAATTCTACTTTCTTAAATAATAGAGCAAACTCAGAAGATTTGGAAGTAATAATAAATGAAAACAACATTACAATTACTTTCACAGGCAAAGATAACCTTTTAAATGCAATCTATTCCAGAAATAATGCTGAAGTTATATTCACTAATGTGACCTATTGGAGTGCAAATGGAATCACAAACACAGGCAGTTTACCTGCAACTCCATCCAGATCCTTTAAGGAAGCTGGCCAAAATATCACTGTCAATGTAGTTGTTAATGATGAAATTGTTTTAAGTGATGTTAAAGTCACTGATAAGAACGGTATGACCATTCTGAACATAAGTGTTGGTGACAATTATTTCATTGGCGTTCGCCATGATGCAGATTCTTACTACATTGAAGCGGTAAAAACAATCTCAAACAACACTAAATTCAATGTGAATATCATATCCCAGACAACCGACAGCAGAGCAGTGAACATCACTGCAAAATCCAACATTCCAAATGAAGTCATAAATGGCAAATTATTATTCATTATCACAAACAGTGCCCCTCTTGTTGCAAATTATGCAGGCAATGGAACATGGTGGGTTTTACATACATTTGATAATTGTGGTGAATTTGAAGTCAATGCATCATTTGAGGGATTGGATAATGTAACAATCAGCAATGCAACTATAACTCTCAATAAGATTGAAACAAAATTATTCACTAATCCGGTAACTACTACTTATAATGTTAACAAGTATCTGATAATCACATTAAATGATGTTTACGGTAACCCGTTAAGCAGTGAGGGAATAACTGTTGACTTGGGCAGTGTTAAAACATACATCACAGATAAAAACGGTCAAATCAGAATACCAACAAAACCATTGGCTGCCAAAACATATACTGCTAAAATAACATTCAACGGCAATGATTTTTATCTAAAATCATCTAATGCTATTAAGGTAACTGTTAACAAGGCTGCAAATCCTTTAAAAATCAAAGCCAAAGCCATTAAAGTCAAATTTTCTAAACTTAAAAAGAAAACTCTAAAACTTAAAGTGACTAAAGTGGTCAAGTTCACCAAAAAGGGCCAGGGCACCTTAACCTATAAAAAAATCAAAGGAAACAAGAAAATCACCATAAACAAAAAAACCGGAAAAATCACAATAAAAAAAGGACTTAAAAAAGGAACATACAAAGTTAAAATAAAAATCAAAGCAAAAGGTAATGGAAACTACAAAGCATCTGCCTTTAAAAAAATTACCTTCAAAATCAAAGTAAAATAATGTCAATAAGGGATTTAATTCCCTTTAGACTACTTTTTTTAAAATAATTCACAACATTTTTTAATTGTCAGAGATTACTGATTTTGGTATTCGATTACCTGCCAAGTCATATCAAAGTTTTTCTCAAAAATGAAATCAGTATTATCATTTGCAAAAAGTAACCATTCATATTGAATTCCCATAAACAATATAACCAATGATTCGACAATGTTTTCAGTTGAGAAGTCTTGCCTGATTTCATGTTTCCTTTTGCCATCTTCAACAAGATCTGTTAAAAATATTCTAATATCGTTTCCGGTTTGTGAAACTATGCCGTTAACATCATCTTCAGCATAGCCTGCTGCAGTTAAAAGAATTATTACATCCCGATAATTGATTTTTTCATTAATACTTTCAATTTCCACACCCTCTATGAAGTGATGTAAAATATAAAGCAATGTATCATGGATTCTGTTCTTTGAGGAACCTTCAAGGATGATTTCATCAAAATCAATTTTAATATAATCCACCATATACTTTTGCAGAATTGCTTCAAATAGATCAGTTTTATCTGAAAAATGATAATATATACCGCCGGTTGTCAATTTTGTAGCATTTCGAATTTCACTGATTGAAATATCAATTGCACCTTTCTCCAATATTAATTTCAACGTTTTTTCGAGAATCAATTCTTTAGTGTTCATCTAACCACAACATGTTTTTTATTATTAATTATTCTCTGAATCTTATCTTTTCCCATTCTAAATCAAAATTGTCTTCAAAGGCTGAAATCATATCATCAATCCAATATATATCCCATTGATATTGAATTCCCAGGTACATGTTGATTAAGGACTTTACAATGTCTTCTGTTGGGAGGTCTTGCCGGATTTGTCTATTTTCTTGACCTTCATCAATAAGCTCAGTGAAGAATTCTTTCAACTCTTTTATGACATCTTTGCAGATCTCTTGAGAATTTTCATAAGTGAAACCCTTTGAAGTTAAAACATCCCCTATAATCCTGTAATCCACATCATCAATAGTTTCAATTTCTATTCCATTTTGCTTTTGTTTAAACATTTCAGCCATAGCATCATGGATTTTCTCCTTTGAATTACCCTTTATCTCTCGGAGTTTGTCCATGTCGAATTTGATATAATTTATAAAGTATCTTTTAGTAATTTCATCATATATCTCTTCTTTATTTGAAAAATAGTGATAAATTCCACCGATAGTAATTCCAGTAGCGACACTTATTTCTCTAACTGAAACGATGGAATTTTGCTTTTCAATCATTAATTTTAAAGTATTTTCTAAAATTAACTTTTTTGTATTCATACATTGAATAATTTATATTTTATAGTTATTAAATCATATAGAGAACAAACGTTCTGTTGGTCTGAAAATTAATATAGTGAACAAACGTTCTGATATATTGAAAAATTAAAAATAACTTTACAGTTTTTGTTCATTAAACAACAAAAAACTTTATAAAACAATAAAAGGAAAAATATTAACAAGAAAAATATTAGACATCTAAATCAACATTATTTGTTAATATTTTCTTAAAAATTTTATATTTATATGGAGGATTTTAAGGAAAATGAATGAAACTATTAAGCAACACTCATGGATTCCATTAGTATTAGTGGCTTGTGCTTCATTTATTATAACATTGGATGCTACATTCATGAATGTTAGTATTTCTAAGGTTGTAGTTGACCTGCATACTGATGTTAGTACCATTCAATTGATCATGTCCTTTTATACTCTGATTACTGCTGCGTTTATGCTCCTGAGTACAAAACTTCAGGACATAGTCGGTAAAAAGAAACTGTTCATAATCGGTACTATATTATATGGTGTCGGTACATTTACTGCAGCAATAAGTTGGAGTACAGGAGTCTTATTTATTGGATGGGCATTAATTGAAGGTATTGCAGGAGCATTAATGACACCTGCTACTGTTTCCCTTATTAGTGGAATATATCAGGGTGAACAACGTACATTTGCTTTGGCAATTGAAAGTGTAATGGTTTCCATTTCCGCTGCTGTCGGTCCACTCTTCGGAGGGATTATGACAACATTTTTCAGTTGGAGATGGGGATTCGCAGTTGAATTAATATTCGTTATATTTATTTTAATAATGCAAAGTAAAATACCTAATTTCGAACCTACCGAATCCAGAAGCGATTTGGATATTACTGGTGCTATAATTTCATTAATAGGACTTGTATTGTTCGTATGGGGTATTTTAATGCTAACAAAAGATACCTCAACCAGTATAATGGTAATCGTTGCAGGTTTAATTATCTTAGCAGCATTTGCATGGTTTGAAAGCAGAAGAAAAAGCAATGGTAAAGTACCATTACTTGATATGGGATTATTCAAAGACAGAAATTTACGTGTAGGAGCAATCATTAGATTAATTGGTTGTCTTGCAATGGGAGGAGCATTGTTTGCTGTTTCCTTGTTCCTGCAAAGTGTAATGCAATTAAACGCATTAAATACAGGTTTGACCACACTACCGATGACTATAGGTCTGCTTATATTTGCAATAGCAGCTCCAAGTTTATCCACTAAAGTTGGTCATAAGAACTTAATAGCATTAGGATCTTTAATCGCAATCATTGGATGTGTGATTTTAAGCTATCAATTCAGATTGGACACATCAATGTATGATTTAATGCCTGGCTTGTTTGTATTGGGTGCTGGACTTGGTTTCGTAATGTCTTTAAGTACAGATATTTCATTAGCCAATATTCCTAAAGAAAATGAAAACAACGCATCTGGTGTTCTTACAACCACCCAGACATTAGGTGAATCAATGGGTACAGCAATTATTGGTGTAATTTTAATTCTTGGAGTTATGGGAGGTCTTTCCACTGCAATCGACATGTACGCACCTGAACATTCAGGTGATGCACAATTCTTTGATGATGCAGCAAATTACCTCCAAGCAGCAGGTACTGATAATATTACACAAGACAGTACTACTGTAAAAGCTGTAGATACCATTATTCAGGAAGCTATGGGATTCGTAATGATTGTGACAGCTATTCTGCTGGCAATTGTATTTATTGCAACGTTGCGGTTACAACCAAAAAAACAATAAGCGAATAAAAGTTAAATAAGCAATCTTTTGATTGCTTATATTTATTTTAAAAAGTTTTAATCCATAATATGCAAAACACTCCCCCGACCTCTTGGTCGGGGATGTTTAATAATTTTTAGTTAAATTTCCTATTTTTACATGAAACCTCAATAAATAATTTATAGATTAAAAAACAACAAAACCAGGTCTAAAAAATTAAACCCTCATCTACATAACCTACTTAAAATTAGTGAAAAACTAATACAATACTCATTTAAACAAAAAAAACGTCCAATTAAAATCATACTTAAAATTGAAAATACAAAATAAAAAAGCATCAATTTAAGTAAAAATCAACAAAAAGTAACTCATAATGTTAAAAAAAATATAATGAAGTGAAATTTCATAAAATAATCATGAAATATCACCAATCTTATCTTATTCTATTGTAAACAAAAGCACCAACTGTAATAATCACGAATGCAATTATTAGAATTACTGCATTGTCAATGACTTTAATCAAATAACTGCCAGCGGATTTCAAGAAGTCCAAAATTGCTTGAAGTAAGGACAAGAGTTGATTGATTAAATCTGAAAAGAAATCTATTAACTCATACAGCAATCCTAAAAGTTGCTGTAACAGTGAGAACAGCCAGGAAAGAATTCCAGAAATGAAATTCCACAGTGCTCCAAGTAAGTTTAAAAGCTGATCAAGAAGATATGCTAGAAAACTGAAAAGCTGACTTATAGCATCCATTATAAGACCGAAAAAGTTTAAAAGCTGTTGAATAGCACCAATTAACAAATCAAAAAGCTGACCTATAGCTGTCACTAGATAAGCCAATAAATTTAAAAGCTGTTCAGCTGCAGCCAGTAAAAGACCAAATAATTTTAAAAGGCCACCTAGTTCATCCCATATCGATTCAAGCATGCCTAAAAGTTCTTCAATGGCATCAAACAAAGATTGAATATCATTCATAAGGTCTTCAAAGAACTGTATCAATTCTTCCAGAGCATTGACAAACATTAGAAGATAATTTAGTAATGTGTCGATAATAGGTTGCCATGCATCATAAAGTGCATCCAAAATGAAAGCCAAATAATTAAATAAGTCCATTAGGAATGTTGAATTTGTTTCATTATCACTTGGCGGAGTCATATTTGTAATGTTGGTTGTATTGATAACATTTGTTGAATTTGTAATGTTGGTTGTATTGATAACATTTGTTGAATTTGTAGTGTTGGTTGTATTGATAACATTTGTTGTTGGATTTGTTACATTAGTTAGATTATTGGACTGAATTATGTCTTTTTTATCATCCTTGATAGTTTTAAATGATACCTTATATGCAAAATAATCTGATTCGTTACCAGATACAGATTTTAAAACTTCAAAATCAAAAACAGCTTCAGTATGATCATTAATTTTAACGACTTCATGGTCACTTATTTTTTTGTGTGAATCAGCAACCGCTTTACCTACCTTTGTATTGGAAGAACCTTTTTTTACAAAATCAGACATTATTTTTCCAATCTTAGAAGTCGAATTCTGTTTGTAGCATTCAATTATAGCTAGCTTCAGCTTATTTGAATTGCTGATTTTTGATGTAGAGACATGTTTGAATTCATCTCCTGAACTTGCAGGAGATTTTTTATAATCAAGAATAAAACCTCTGAACCCATCGCTAAATTTAATGTTATTTCCCTTTCCTTTAGCTAAAATATAATTATTTTTGGATTTATCGTTCGTTTTATCTTTATCTGTTGTTTTATTATCATCAGATTTATCATCTGTTGAATTGTCCTTGTCAGTTGTCTTATTAGTATCAATTTTGTCCTGATCGGTTGTATTGTTATCATCATTTGTGGCATTGTCCGCCACCACAATACTTAAAAGACAAAAGGAAATTAGTATAACAAGAATTAATGTTACTATTTTTTTATTCATATAATGCCTCTTATGAATAATTATATCATCCATATATATTAAAATTATGGCCATTTTACATAATATAAACACCGAACGTTTGTTTTGTTAAATTAGGTTGTAGATATAGCTTTAAATTTTAAATATTATTATCTAAAAATATATATCTGTCAAACAATAGGTATGTGATAAATATGAATTTGCGTGAAATTATAATGGATGCCATTAAATATCCAATTAGCGATACTCGAAAATTTTTAATATTCTGTGCTTTAATTATTCTAATGAGCTTATCAACAATTCTTCCATCATACGGATTAAAGAATGATACATTAACTTTAATTTTAACTCTTGTAACATTTGTCGTTTCATTTATAGTCTTAGGATACTCAGTTGATGTCATTAAAGGTGGAACTGAAGGTGATGATACACTTCCCGATTTTGATTATGTAAAACAATTTGTTCTTGGAATTAAAGCATTAATTTTAGATATAATCTATTTCATCATACCAGTAATCATTGTTATAATTGTTGCTTCCGCAAGCGGACTTTTTACCTCATTCACTGAGGCAATATATGCAAGTATTGACGCTGTATCCAAGGGTGCAAGCGATTTTACCTCAATAATAGCAGCTATTCCTCAATCAACAATGAACACATTCACCAATTCCCTAACCATTACATTAATTGTTGCAATCATATTATTTATAATATTTTCATTGATGTCCTTTACCGGACTTGTCAGATTTGCAAAATCCGGAAGCGGAATTGAAGGCCTGAGATTCAAGGAAATACTAAAAGACATGAGAAAAATAGGATTTGTAAGGATTATTGTTACATTGATTGTAATTTATATAATTGCATTTGCTTTGACACTTGTCATCGGAGCGATTGGACTGATTCCATATATTGGAGTTTTCATAGGCATTTTTGTCGGAGTACCGTTTATACTATTGTTTTTATACAGAGCAATCGGTTTATTATATGCGGATGCATAATATTAAACCAATCTTTTCTTTTTTTAAAATTTATTCATAAATCATATTACCACATTACCAATACAGAATAGGAGAATACCATGATTGAAAAATCAAATATGACAATTATCGGAGGCACAAGAGGCCTTGGAAAATGGATAGCCGAACACCTGAAAAATGATTTCAACATAACAATCACAAGCCGCAACGAAACATCCGGAAAAGAAATAGCAAAAGAACTAGATGTTATGTATAACAGCAACAATATCGATGCAGTTAAAGATGCAGACATTATTCTTTTCTGTGTTCCTATAGTATTCATGGTTGACACAATTAAAGAGGTGGCTCCACATGCCTCTGAAGGATCATTGCTGATGGATGTTGCAAGCATAAAAACGGAAGCCGCAGAGGCTTTAGATAAATACGCTCCTGAAAATGTGGAAATAATGCCCTGCCACCCGATGTTCGGACCAAGAGTTCCTACACTCGAAAGGCAAATTATCGTACTGACACCCTTTGAAAACAGGTCAAACAAATGGCTAGGAAGAATCAAAGACTATTTAACTAAAGCAAATTGTGAAATTGTTATAACAACCCCTCAAGAGCATGACAAGTACATGAGCATCGTTCAGGGACTGACACATTTTTCATTTATAGCACTGGCTTCAACAATCAGGAAACTGAATATAAACGTTAAAGAATCCAGAAACTTTTCAAGCCCAATTTACAGTTTAATGCTAGATATGGCAAGCCGTATTGTTTATCAAAATCCTTATCTTTATTATTCCATACAAAAAAATAATAAGGAAACAGAAAATGCTAGAAAAGCACTGATAAAAGAAAGCATATACCTGTCTAACCTTATTGAAGAAGGCGATGAGGAAGATTTTGTAAAAAATATAGTAAAATCAGCACAGCACTTGGATGAACGGGAAGAAGCGCTGAT
Organism: Methanobrevibacter sp.; assembly: GCF_017468685.1. Taxonomy (NCBI): domain Archaea; kingdom Methanobacteriati; phylum Methanobacteriota; class Methanobacteria; order Methanobacteriales; family Methanobacteriaceae; genus Methanobrevibacter; species Methanobrevibacter sp. Next base: position 20,207 of record NZ_JAFUHT010000050.1, on the reverse strand, counting down.
TCGTTCGGATAAGGCAATAAGCATGACCTCACAAAAAGCAAACATACTGACAAAATCAATCGGAAAAGAGATAGGTATATTCCAATCCTACAGCAAAGAAACCCATGTGGGAACCGTAGAAAAGGTCACCTCAAAAAATGTAATACTGAATACTGGTGATGAAAAAGTCACCATGGCCATTTCCAATATAGACATATTGTCCGATAGTGAACTTTATGAATGGAAGAAAAACAACCTTAAATTGGAACATCATAATTTAAACGTGCTTTTGCCATCAGGATGTGATGAAAAATATTTAATACAAATGTTTACCCATATTGACCCTGTAATCAGTGCAGAAATCATCAATACAAACATTAATGATTCAAAAACTGAATACACCTTCCATTACACACTATTCGATGAAAAAGACAAAGCATATGTTGAAGAATATGTAAAAGGAATTGGTGGAGAAATACAATAATTGGTGTTTAACACACCAATTAAACTATATATCCCAAGCCTCGTTTTCAGGGTCATTGGGATCATCATAAATTTCTTCATTCCAATAATTATAATCGAAATAATCATCAACTTCCTGATTCAAACCCCAATTGTGATTTTCATAATAAGTATACGGGTCGAAATTATTTTTAACCGTGATTGATTTGGTTTTTTTAGCTTTTTTATAATGAGAGTCACCGAAGAATTTAACTTTAACCTTATATTTTCCCACATTATATTTTACTCGAATTCCTTTATTGTATGATTTATACACCCATTTATAGTTTCCATTTTTATCGGTTATCGTATAATTTATCATACCATTGGATTTGATTTCCTTACCTTTTTTATCAACCAATTTAATAACAATATATCCTTTATTATCAATTGCGCAATCATCGGTGGATATTTTGACTTTGACTTTTTGTTTGGCAACAACAGGGCTTGCAAGCAGGATGCAAACTGCAAGTATTGCCAAAATGATGACGATTTTTTTATTCATGTTATTAAATTGTTACAAATACTATTTAACTATTGACATTGAAATATATTACTAAGTGATTTTTTATGATTGAATATGATGATATAATTAAGGAGTCCCCGTTTCTGGTAAATCATTTGATTACATTAAAAAAAACACATGATTTCTACATAAACAAGCATATAAAAAATGGAACCGACATATTGCCTAGCCAATATTACATGCTACTTTTTTTATACCATGAACTGGGTACAACACAGTCAGACATTGCAAAAGCCTGCCTGATGGACAGGAGTGGAGTTTCAAGGGCTTTTAAGGATTTTGAAGAAAAAGGACTGATTGAAAGAGAAATTGATGAAACAAACAAAAGAGCATACAAAATCACTTTAACCAAAAAAGGCATTGAAACCGCCGAATTCATCATTGAAAAAGAAGAAGAATGGGACGATATGATCTGCAGTCAGTTAGACATTCCCCGCAGTGACCTGTTAAAATTATTATCCAAAATATCCCTCAAATCATTAGAATTCAATCGAGAACATTTTTAAATATTTTAATAAAATCACCTCAATTTTACAAAACCATCACAATATTTCCTAATTACTTAAACAAGCTTTAAATTATAGTTTGATTAATGAATAGTTATGATAGAATTAGTTATAGCTTGCTTTATAGGAATATTAATCGGAACCGCAACCGGCATGATACCTGGCATTCATGTGAATACAGCCGGTGCAATACTTTTTGCATCCTCAACATTCCTTTTAACAATCGTTTCACCGGAATTTCTATGCGTTTTAATGGTTTCAATGTCAATAGCTCATGCATTAATAGAATTTGTACCCTCAATGCTTTTAGGCGTTCCACAGGAAGGAACTGCAACATCAATCCTTCCGGGACACAGAATGGTATTGCAGGGAAGGTCAAAGGAAGTAATCAGAATCGTCTCCGTTGGAGGATTTGGCGCAATTATTGTAACCATTATAATGCTTCCAATCTTTGCAATAGTCCTTCCAATACTGCATGATGTGACAAAACCGTTTACATGGATTATCCTGCTTGTTGCATCCGTTTATCTGACATACAGTCTAACTGTAAATACAAGAGACTTTTTATGGTCACTATTGTTATTCATACTTTCAGGAATTCTTGGCTGGATTATTTTCCAGACCCCAATATCCTCCGGAACCACACTGATGTGCACATTTTCGGGACTGTTCGGAATAAGCACAATCTTATTCAGCTTAAACGATTCCTCAACAATACCTCATCAAAACCCATTTTATGAATTGAACATCGATTACCCCAAATTCAAAAGCATCTTTGCCGGAGGAATAACCGGTGCAATTCTAGGTTTTCTGCCAGGTTTTGGACCGGCTCAGGGAACAGTTATTGCCCAGGCAGTAAGCGGAGCAAATGACAATGACGATGATGATACTGTTAACTTCCTGCTTGCAACTTCCGGTCTTAACATTTCAGACTGTCTGTTTTCACTGATTGCAATCTACATTATCGGAAACCCAAGAAGCGGAATAGCTGTTTACATGTCATACCTGATTTTTGAGATGGGATTAAATCACCTGGCAATTTTCATTTTTGCATCACTGATTGCAGTTTCAGTATCCCTAGTGCTGTCATTGAAACTTGGAGACTCTTTTTCAAGACTGATGGGTGGTGTTGACTACAAAAAGCTTTCAATTGGAGTAATCCTGCTTCAGATTGCCATACTGTACATATTTATTTTTTATTACAAGGCACCATTTTTCTACATGACACTGGCTTTAATTACATCTACAGCCATGGGAATGCTTCCTCACTACATTGGAGTTGGAAAATCTCATTTGATGGGCGTTCTAATTATTCCTGCAATTGTAATCTATATGCAAATGTTTATTTAGGTGATTAGATGAAAAATATATTATTGAATGAATTTAAAGAATATGAGAATATGGAAAAGAACGATTTGAACATAGACATTGGTAACTTTAGTCCAACTGTAATTTTACCATTAATCTATAATGAAAACTTAAATTTTGAAAATATAAATTCCATAAGAAAAATTGATATTAATACTGACAATTCTGCAGAAGTTGCAAATGAAATTTTAGAAGAATTAGAAATTAATAAATCAAATCTAAATACTTTAAAATTTATTTTTCATGAATTAATAGCAAATATTTATGACCACTCATGCTTTGAGAAAGCATATGTAATGGGAAGAATAGATGGAGATTACTATGAATTCTCATTTTTAGATGACGGTATAACCATACCCAATTCATTAAAAAAAGTTAATTATCCCATTAAAAATGATTCTGATGCACTGCTCAAAGCAATAAACGGACTATCAAGTAAAAAAGAATTAGGATACGTTGAAAGAGGAACTGGATTAAATAATACTACAAATATTGTTACATCAGGCAGCGATGGTGAATTATTGATTGTTTCAGGATGTGCACTAATTCATATAACTAAAGATAACATTATTGCAAGAGAAATTCCTAACGATTGTATTGATGGAACATTAGTAAGTTTAAGAATGAAATTAAACAAAAAAATTGATATTTATAAATATTTAAAACAAGTAAAATATGAATTGATAATATGAATCAAATTGAAGTTTATTTAGAAAAAGAAATAGGCCCAGATTTAGGATCAAGACAAAAAATCGAAGAATTATTTAAAAATATTGATTCAAATGCTTCAAAAGTTATCATGAACTTTGAAGGTATTGATTTTATGGGCCGCAGCTTTGCTCAAGAATACCTTAATCGAAAGCATATCGCTACATTTGAAGTCATTGAAAAAAATATGAGTGAAGATATTCAAAAAATGTTTGAAATAATTTTAAAATTAAATAACAGATTATAGCTAGATAATAACCACATTATCTGCAATCTCTTCAGCTTTCTTTTTGATTTGTGAAATATCTGCTCCCGGAAATGCATCAATTACACATAAATCCACATCACCAATATCCAAATTCTCAAATGATTCGTTGAATATTTCATAATTTTTTTCTATTCCATTTATTTTGAGGTTATTTTTTAGTGCTTCAATCATCTCAGGGTTTATATCATTGAATATTACCTTTTCAAAACCGTATTTAAGCAAGTATATTCCTATTGCTCCAAGCCCACACACCCCATCAAGTGCCACACCAGTTTTAATATCATTATTGTCAAGATAATTGTGCAGTTGAACCAGTTTCTGTTCGGTGGTTACTGCAACTTCGATATGATGTATGGATTGGTTTTTTTGAATAATTATCTTATCTGAAAGCAGTGTTCTCATTACGTTTGTCTGTGCATCGTCACCTGCAAGAATTTCAAAGTGATTTATTTCAGAATCTTTATCTGCCTGACCAACAGTAACCTGAGGACTTCCCTTTAAGACACAAGCAACTTCAGGAACCTCTTCGATTAGCTGTAATGCCACTTCTTTTGTAAAATCCGGATGAAGCAAAATCAATGTTTTTTTACCAATGAACTGAGGGTTAAGGCTACTGAAATAAAAGTTTGACAATGGAACCGGGGAGTTTCTTCTCAAAGTCGCCTTTTCAGGAACAATTTCTGATTCAATCATTATCTTCAGGATGTGACCCATTACAATATCCAATGGTCTTTTGCCGCATTCACACCTTAAATAATCCCCATCAATAGTTTCAAAATCGATTAAATCTTTTAGTGGAGAGAATTTTTTTATCTGAACGTCACTGCAGTTTTCACATTCCTCAAGTGATTTGATTTTTTCATCAATGTCTAGTATGGAAATCACCTCAAAATTGCTTTAATGTTTAAATATTGTTTTATATCACTAATAATGCTTTCAAAAGTAATAAAAACTATATAAATTAGTATTACTAATTAGTATATGCAACTAAAAAAAGTCGCCATTGGTGAAAAATATGAACAATGATATAATACCACAATATGATGTAGTAAGGCAGAATTATTCTGCTGAAGAAAGAATCCTTTTAGGAGAAATACGTGAAAACTTGGTTGATTTAGCTATATCCACTGGTGAAAATTACCAAGCAAATGAAGAGATATTATTAAATGACATTAAGAACTTTTTATTCTTAAGGTTGAGTGGAGAAAATCAAAATAATAATATCTCAAATGAATATTTAGATAGCTTATCTCGAAAGTTCCTCAGGGACATCATAGGATATGGAGAAATTGACCCTCTTATTCAGGATGACGAACTGGAAGAAATCATGATAATCGGAACATCCAAGCCCATTTTTGTATATCACAGAAAATATGGAATGATGAAAACAAATCTCCAGTTCAATGATGAATCCGAACTAAGAGACATAATCGATTCAATTGCAAGACAAATTAACAGAAGAATCGATCAGGAATCTCCGATTCTTGACGGCCGTCTGGCAGATGGCTCAAGAATCAACGCCACCATCCCACCGGTTTCAGCCGACGGCCCCTCACTGACAATACGTAAGTTCAGACGAGACCCATTAACCATAATCGACCTGATTAATTCAAAAACAATATCACTTGATCTTGCAGGATTTTTATGGTTGTGCATTGACGGGCTTGGAGTGAAATCCGCCAATGCAATAATATCTGGAGGAACCAGTTCTGGAAAGACAACAACATTAAATGCACTTTCAGCATTCATCAATCCGAATGAGAGAATCATTACAATTGAAGACACACTTGAGCTTCAAATTCCACACGAGCATGTCATCCGTATGGAAACAAGACCTGCCAATATTGAAGGCAAGGGAGAGTTAACAATGAATGATCTTGTTAAAAATTCACTAAGACAACGCCCAGACAGAATAATAGTTGGAGAGGTAAGGGCAGATGAGGCAATTACCCTTTTTACAGCATTAAATACAGGTCATTCAGGTTTTGGGACATTGCATTCAAATGATGCCAGAGAAACCATAACAAGACTGACCAATGACCCCATGTCAGTGCCCGAGATTATGATTCAGGCAATTGATTTTATAATAATGCAGAATAGAATCTACACCCCTTCAGGCGTTTCATTTAGAAGAGTGAGTGAAGTAGCAGAGGTTGTTGGAATGGAAGAAGGTACAGTCCAGTTAAATAAGATTTTTCAATGGAATCCTGAAAGAGACACAATTGAAAACATCAGCATTACCAGCAATACCCTACAGCAAATTGCCACATTAAGCGGAAAATCAATTCCCGAGCTTAAAAGCGAAATTGAAAACAGAAAAATTGTCCTGAAACATATGATTAATCAAAACATCCGTTCGGTTGAAGGCGTAAACAGCGTTATTGAGCTATATTACAAAAATCCGAAGCAAGTCTTAAACAGAATTATCTTAAACAGGTGAGACAATGTTCAATAATTTCTTTATTCTTATTGGAGGGATATTTTTGTCCCTGATTGAGTTTTTCAAAAACCTATCCCTTCCGGATCACTCCAAAAAATCAAAAAGTGGCCAAATTGATTTGTCTATATTTGAAAAATTGAATTTTGAAGTTGAACCACAACTTGCCAAACATGAAACACGTCTTGATGAAATACGTGATGAACTGCTTTACTATCTGTTAAAAAAATATGTAGTGGGACTACTGTTTGCTGTATTGGTTTTACTTGCATTTTTGACAAGCTGGGAGATAAGCGGGATGTATCTGACATTGGTTTTAATGATTTATATGTCTTTACTATATTATCCCCAAATCAAGGAGCAAAGAGGATATTCTGATTTAAATCAGGAACTTCCTTATGCTTTAAGGCATATGAGCATAGAGTTAAAAGCAGGTCGAGGATTGCATGACAGCCTAATAACAATAAGAAATGCAAATTACGGATCACTGTCCCGTGAATTCAATAGAGTCCTAGAAGAGATAAAGTTTGGAAAATCAACTGAAGACTCATTGATGGAGATGTCCCGCAGAGTCAAATCTGAAGGCCTCACAAGAGCAATTCATCAAATAATAGGTACCCTAAGAGTTGGTGGAAATCTTGCAAGCAGTTTAGAGATTATTGCTAAAGACATTTCATTTGATATGCAGATTAAACTAAAAGAATATGCTCAAAAATTGAATTCATTTATTCTGATTTATACGTTTGTCGCAATTTTGGCGCCAGTAATCAGTTTGATAATGTTAATGGCAGGTTCTACAGTCATGGGAGATATAATTTCTTCAGAATTACTGTTTGTAATTTATACGATATTTTTCCCGCTGGTTGTGATGTTTATGGGTTTGTTTATAAAAAAATTAGAGCCACAAATTTAAAGATAGGTGAAATTAAATATGTTAGACATATTTAATTTCGTGAGAGTAGTTATATGCTTTTTATTAAATTAGAAAAGAGAGTTAAACTAATTTAATAACAATCGGAGTGTAGTAATATGGTCTTTAAATAAACCATACTAGCAATGAAAAATTAGATTTTTAGGTAGACCTAACTTTTGATTGCTATTTAAAAATATTGTAACAAATAGTATATAAATGTTTCTAATTTTTTAGGCATACCTAAAATTTAGTGATCATGAAAAATTTTGAAAAAAGAGATAATAATTGGTGTTTAGTGTTTGAGGAGAGTTAAACACCAATTTCGTTTTTTGGAAAATTTGGCAGATAAATTTCCCATGTATTAAATTAGAAAATTGTGGAAAGCTAATTCAATACAAATATTTATATTTTGGAGATTGTATTATTATTGACTAATAATATGTTTTGTTAAGTGAAAAATTTAGGTTCACCTAAATTATATGTCACTTGTATTAAAGTTGGTCATCATAGTATATAAAGGTTTCGGTAATTTTTAGGCATACCTAAATTTTTTTACACTATGATTACAAAGATAACAAGTGTTATATAACAGGTAGTATAAACTAGTATATAAATGTTTTGTAAAAATTAGGTAAGCAAAAAAAAATATGAAAAAATAGTAAATGAGAGTTATTGAAAAATAACTCAAAATATATAAAAAAGATTTAAATTAAACTACCGTTTCTGAAGTGAGCTCAAAAAAATAATTTTTTAATCCAAAATACTGCCTTCATTTGCCTTGATCATGAAATAAGTAAAGTATAAAATATTACTGAACTCATATTCGCCACTGTTTTGAATGCCAATTGGATTCAAAATGCCAATATCAGTCATTTTAGCTAAAAAATTACTTAAAACATTTATTCTTCTTCAGATAGATATTGTTCCAGTTCATTTTTCTGGAAGCTATATATCTGGTGTTTTCCCAGTTTTAAAAGAATATTCAAATAATGTTTTGATTCTATTCTGTTTAAATCCGGACGTATCTGTTTGATTCCCAGCTCATTGGCAGCAGTTAAGATACCCATTGCCGCTGTTTCTTTTGTTATGATTTCACCATCAGCCTGCCAAAAGACCGCATCCCCAATATGTTGCATCATTAAAGGAGAACCTTGGGAGAATAATACCAATAAATCCAATGCATCATTTTGACAAGTCATGCCCACACTATCAAACGCATTGACAAAAAACTGACAAACATCACTATCTTCAAGATTGGTTATTTCCTCATGGTGAAATATTCTTCCAAAAGACAAATCCTGCAGCACCAGATTATCGAATTTCTCAGGATATCCTGCAAATAATATATATAACGGCAAATCAAATGAATCATCAACCTCAATGGTGTCTGCAAACCTCTTATACCAGTTGACAAATTCTTCCTGTTGTGATAAACCATTAATATCATCTATAATCAAAAAGATACAATCCTTATCATCAAATTCCCCAACCAGTTCATTTAAAATGTAATGAAAACTTGCGACCAAATCTCTGGAAGTTTCCTCATCAGGCTTGAAATGTATTTTAGCGCCCTTAAATTCAATACTTTCTAATTTACCAAATAAGCTTTCAAAGCCTCTTTCAAAAAAGCTTTTCTCCACATTATTTAAAAATGCTTCAAAAATAGAGGTCACAAGAGCCTCAAGGGAATTCTGACCTTTATTGGAAACATAAATGCCCAAAGCGTTTTTGTTGTCTTCAAGGTATTGTTTGACAAATTCTGCAAGTGATGTTTTACCAATACCTTTCTTACCTGTTAAAAAGAAATGCTGCACATCCCTGTCACAGGCATTATTATAATACCTTAATATTTTCTGAATACTGGAATGTCTTCCTTTAAAGTAATATGGAGAAACTGGCTTACCTGGTTGAAATGGACTTTCACGATCAATACTTAACTCAAAGTTCATTGTTTTTGCCTCCAAATAATTAATTAATAATAGTATATTTTATTAGATATTAAAAAGTTTTGAAAGTGCGACAACATGAAAAAACACACAACCACAACCACAATAACCGTCAAAAAATAAACCTAAATTAAACCATCAATAATTAAAAAAAAAGTCTAAAAAAATAGTAAATGAGAGTTATTGAAAAATAACTCAAAATATATAAAAAAAATCTACATTAATCTTCCTACACCAGTAATTTCAATACTAGCAACACCATCAATAGCCTGAACCATTTCTTCAACAGCTTCAGATCCACCTTCACCATCTTCAGTGATGAATTGTAAAATTACAGCAACTAAACCAAATGCAATTGGTTCTTCTGCAATTTCGTGGATTTTTGCACCTTCAGGCATTGAACTTTCAATAGTTGCTTTGATTGCTTCTAAGTCTTCTTCAGGACTGTCTGGCATAATTTTCATAGTAGTTAATACTTCACCCATTCTAATTCCTCCATTTAAATTTAAGGTCCTTCAAAACCACATTCACATTTGTAAGCGTGGCCAAAAGTACGGCATTTTTCACATCTTGCAATTTTTGCTCCACATTCAGGACATTCAAATTCAACGAATGTACCGGTTAATGGAATTTCTTGTTTACAACTTACACATTCTACTTTTTTCATTCTAATCACCTGTTATTTGTGTGTAATCGAAGTTATAATCATTTATATTATCATCTATTAAAGATAAAACCCTTTCAGGGTACTTCCCATTCACAACATAACAATTAGTCCCATACCTTAATAAAAGAGACGGTAACATTACATCAATTGATGACTCTTGAAAAGTTAGTAAAGTTTTTGCATCAATTTTACTTATGAATGTTGAACCTGGCTCTTTCGGTTCTTGGGTATATATACCATTTACATTTGTTACTATTAAAAGGTTTGCATTTAGAAGGTGTGCAACATAAGCTGCAATTGAATCTGAAGTCACATCCCAGCTGCACTCAAAGGGATCTTCTCTTTTTAAAAAATCAGAAACGACAAAAATTGGAGTCAAACCTTCATCGGAAATTTTATTTACCTCTTCAATGGAAAATGCCAATTCAGTTGATTCCACTTTATCGTTAACAAGTTTTGCTATAATATCCATGCAATCGATAGCTCGCCAGTGATTAGTATGTTCTGTAAAGTGGATTTCCTCATCATATCTGCGAATCAGATTTGCAAATTCGCCACCGCCCAAAATAATAACTGAATTGGATTTTTCCAATTGCTCTGCAAGTTCAATTGCATAATTTGGAAACAGACTTCCACCAATCTTTACAACCTGTTTTATAATGACAACCACAACCATTAATTATAAAAGTTTCAAATCACCAGTAACCTCATCAAGAACATCATCCTCATCAGGACCAAGTGCCAGAACAGTCACACTGGAAGAGGGTATTTGTGTTCTTCCAGCATCAACAACCAAATAATTTGCAATACCCTTTTTATCAGCCATTTTTTTAAGAGAAGTTAACTCTTCTAAAGTTTTCACTTTTAAAACCACTTTGGCATATGCCTCATTTTCCCATTTTTTAATTTTATCCTGAGGCGATTTCTTATAAGCTCCTATAGCTCCATGACAACATTGTGCAGCGATTTTTCCTTTACGCATTTTCAAATCAGTTCTTACAATCATCACTTGTTTCATCTTATCACTATCACATTATTACTAAAAAATCAAAAGTTTCTTGAAAATTTAAATATAAACAATCCCACATATAATTAAATTCCTGATTATAATAACTATATGATTAAAACAAGTATATAAATTTGATTGAAATAGAAATTCGGCCTAAAAAATTAAAAAATAATATTAAAACTAGGAAAATTCCTAGTTTAATTAAATTATAATTTGAAGTATACCAATACAATAGCTATAATAACTAAAATAGCTGCTATACTTAACATTATAACATATGTGCTTACACCAGAAGGGTTTCCAGTTTCAGATACATTAGTGTTATTGGCAGTGTTGTTTGTAACATTTGTTGTTTGGTTTGTTGCATTGACAACATCATCTGTTGATACATCATCACTTGAAGAAGAATCAGCAGCACTGTATGTTGGTTGAGATTGTGAATATGAACCGGAACTGTATCCGCTGGAACTGTATCCGGAATTTGAGCTGGATCCATAATTAGAACCTGAGCTATAACTGCTAGAACTAGAACCTGAACTGGATTTTGAACTACTACTTTTTGACGAATCAGAACTAGAACTTGAAGAATCTTTACTGCTTGAATCAGAACTGCTACTACTAGATGAAGAATCTGAAGATGAACTAGGAGAATCTGATGAAGAAGAAGATGAAGACGAAGAAGAATCTGAAGAACCAGAACCTGAAGAATCTGAAGAGTCACTTCCTCCATCACTAGAATCAGCAAATGCTACACCACATGCAGACATGATAATAACAAATGCCAATATTAAACTTAAAATTTTATTAATATTCATTTAACCACCTGATACTTTTAAATTTAAAAGTAGATTTATATTTAACAATTTTAAATTCATTACTTAAAACTTTTACCATATAATCCTCATTAATCTAACAAGATACAATATTATAAAAAATTCAATCGCAAAAATAATAAGAGTAAAACCGATTTTGACAATACTTTAATTAGATAGTATTTACAAAATTATTAATGATTATATTTTAAGGAGATAATAATGACTCGTATTTCAATTTTAGACAAAGACCGATGTCAACCGAAAAAATGTGATTATCTTTGTATACATTACTGTCCAGGTGTTAGAATGGATGAAGACACCATAGTGATTGATGAAGATTCCAAAAAACCGTTGATATCTGAAGAATTATGTGAAGGGTGCGGTATTTGTACCAACCGTTGCCCGTTTGATGCTATTACAATTATTAACTTGCCTGAAGCAGCAGGCGAACCAATTCACAGATTTGGTCAAAACCAATTTGAACTGTTCGGACTTCCATCTCTTGAACCTGGAAGCGTACTGGGTCTTCTCGGACCAAACGGTATTGGTAAATCCACAATAATGAACATATTATCCGGAAGTTTAATCCCAAACTTTGGGGATTTTGAAAACAAACCTGAAAACTGGGATGCAGTAATTGACTATTACAAGGGATCATCCCTTCAGAAATACTTCCAAGACTTATCCGAAGGAAACATAAAAACCATCCTAAAACCACAGATGGTCGATAAGCTTCCGAAAGTTGTTAAAGGTAAAGTTAAAGATTTACTTAGCAATGTTAATGAAAGGGACAAACTGGATTACGTTACCGAGGAATTGCAGCTTGAAAATGTTCTTGACAGAAATATGGAAAACCTGAGTGGAGGAGAACTTCAAAGAGTTGCAATAGCTGCAACCGTTTTAAGAGAAGGGGACTTCTACTACTTTGATGAACCGACATCCTGGCTGGATGTTTCCCAAAGATTAAATGCAGTAAAGGTAATAAGATCTTTAGCTGAAGAAGGTAAAAGCGTGCTTGTCATTGAGCACGACCTTGCTACTTTGGACGCATTATCTGACAATGTCCATATACTATACGGACAGCCAGGAGGATACGGTGTGGTTTCCGGTAAAAAAGGAGTTCGTTTAGGTATTAATGCTTACATCAATGGATTTTTAGCTGAAGAAAATGTAAGAATCAGAAGAAATCCAATTGAGTTTACAATCAGACCGCCAACTCCAGAAGATGAAGGTGATGCACTTGCATCATACAGCGATTTGTCAAAAGAGTATGACGGATTCAGTTTAAGTGCAGATGCCGGTGAAATATTTTACGACGAAATTGTAACTGCATTCGGTTCAAACGGTATCGGTAAAACAACATTTGCCAAAATGCTTGCAGGCGTTGAAGAGCCAACCGCAGGAGAGGTTGATGAAGAAGTTACAATTGCATACAAGCCACAATACATTGTTTCAAACTTTGAAGGAACCGTAAGTGACTTTTTATATATGAATGCACCTAGTTTCGGATCAAAAATCTTTGAAAGTGAAATCATGAACCCATTAACATTGGATGAAATGCTTGACAAACCAGTTAAAGGTTTAAGTGGGGGAGAACTTCAAAGACTTGCAATAGCTGCAACATTATCAAAAGATGCTGAAATATATCTTTTCGACGAACCAACAGCATTTCTTGATGTGGAACAAAGATTAATTGCTGCAAGAGTCATTCGTAAGATGGTTGAAAGCAGAAATGCTGCATCACTTATTGTAGACCACGATATCGTGTTTATCGATTATATCTCTGACAGGGCAATGGTGTTTAACGGAACTCCCGGTTTAAACGGTCATGCTTCAAAACCGACTGACCTTAGAAATGCAATGAACGAGTTTTTAGGAAACCTGAACATTACATTCAGAAGAGATAAGGAAACCAAAAGACCAAGAGTCAACAAGCTCGACAGTTACAAAGACCGTGAACAGAAAGAAAAAGGAGAATATTATTACTTGTCAGATTAAATATTCTCTTTTATATTTTTTTTAATTCATTTAAAATATATTTTTTAAGTACAGTTACTGCTTTTTCCCCATCATCATCCAAACGGACAGCATCCAACGGATTTAAATCATAAGTCTTAACAACTGCATCTGCAGAAATATTTTTTACTGGATTAATTTCTTTTTCGTTCAAAATCACTGATGCGCAGTCATCACCACAACCTGTAATTGTAACAATTTTTGCATCTTCAAGAATTGAAGAACAATTATTAGGCTGAGCGGAATACTCAGTTATGCATGCCGCTACAATGTTATCGTTTTCAAGTGCCAGTTCAACGGTAGCTGCCCTTACAACCAAACCCAACGGGCTTAATCCACTACAGGATACCAATGCTATTTTCTCGTTCATTTTTTCATCCTCGAATATCTTTTTTTAACTTTATCGTAACCTCTTATGTAAAAGGGACAGAAGTTTATGCAGATGCTGCAGCCTTCACGGTGTGCAGTGCATAATTTCCTTTGAAACTTTTCATTTTCATCAAATGCATTTTCAGGACATCTGTCAATGCATACTCCGCAGGTGGAGCAGTAATCCTCAACCCATTTAAGTTCATTTTCCTCTTTAAATGGCAAGTTTTCAATTGAAGTATGGATCATGAAAAATCCTAAATTCAACCCTTCCTTAAACATGCACATGTTGCTTCTTGTAATTACCGCATCATTGGACTGAAGAGCAATTGCTCTTAAACTTACCCTATCATCCAATGGATTGATTAAATCGGCTTTAAAGCCTTCTTCTCTTAAAATGTCTGCAAGAGCAAATGTCTTTTGACCGAATTCCTGAAATTCCAAATCCATCAGTTTGCATTTTTCATCTGAAGGTTTCATTTTAAGAATTTCATCAGACATTGCATATTTAAGGATAATTATATTGTCCCAGTCAATATCCCATTCCTCTTTAAACTCATCGCTTAGTTTGGAATAGCTGAGACCCACAAATCCTGATGCAACGGCAATGTCAGCAAATTCATTTAAAAAATCATTAGAAATAGTGGTTTTCGGATGGTGAGGGTTTTCTATATCATAAAAATTAGGAATAGGTTGATGATACCTAAATCTCATATCATTAACCTTATTTTGTTCTCAAAGCTTCAACTGCTTTTGGGAATTCTTCACAGAATACCTTGATTTCTTCAGTTGGTATGGAGAAACTTATACGCAAGTATCTGTCACCGAATTCTTCTGAAGTGTATTCCCCTTCCCTTGTAAACAGTTTTTTCTCAATCAGGTAATTGGACATGACCTTCGGATTGATTCCGGCACCTGACAGGTCGATTACCATCATGTTTGCATCTGATGGGTAAACCGGCAGGAATACTCCTTCAATCGGTTCAATCATTTCATTGATTAACCTTTGATTTTCAAAACAGGTTTCACGCATTTCATCAAACCATTGTGGTTTAGATTTAAGACCTGCGATTGCACCGTATTGTGAAATGATATTGACTCCCAAATCATTGACTACAGCATTTTTAATAGCATCAATTATCGGTTTTGAGGATACAACTCCCCCTACCCTTAAACCTGCCATTCCGAATATTTTTGAAAAACTGTAGATTGTCAGTGTTTGGCCAGGAGCATAGTTTTCCACTAAAAAGTGCTCACGTGCAAAGTCTTTATAGGTTATATCATGTAATAAGTATAAATCATTTTCCTTTGCAATTTCTGCAAATTCTTTTAGTTCATCTTCAGTGTATGATGAACCTAACGGATTTAATGGGTCAATAAGTATTACCATACGGGTGTTTTCATCCATATTTTTCCTTAACAAATCAGGTGTTAGCTTGTAGTCATTTTCAGGATAGTAAATCGGAACATACCTTACTTCGCTTGCAAAACGGTTTGCAAAGTCTCCTATGATAAAGTAACCAGGATCAGATAGTACCACATTGTCTTCAGGTTCAAGCAATGCCTGCATAACCAGATACAATGATTCTGTTGCACCGGATGTTAATAATACTTCCAAATCTTTTAATCCCAAATCATCCAATATTAATTGTTTAAGTTCGCTGAATCCTTCAGGGGCAGGGTATCGACAAAAAGTTTTTTCCTTGATGGCTTCAATCATAGCATCGGCTATTGTATCATCATGCAAATGGTTGGTGTTTTGACCCATCCAAATCATGTCTTTGTCCATGTACATATCTTCAAAAAACTCATTAGCGGAGTCATATCCTTCAGGAGGCACTCTTTCGGTTTTTTGAAATTTCTTTTTCGGGTTTTTAATATCGAAATCCTCTTCCCTCATAATTATCACTCAAACAATTCCAAAATAAATATTTATATTTAATTGTTAATAAAATTAACTTAATTTATACCATCGGAAGTTATTGAAAAAGTAACCTGCCTTCCTTCAGGTATTGATCTGTGACGTTTTAGTGTGGCTACCCTTTGATTTATCTCTTCACCACGTTCCAATTTAATTATTACCTTGCTTATATACTCTATAATATCCCCACCTACTGCCCTGACCTCATTGTTTCCTTCATCGTCAAAGGCATTATAAATCTGATTGGTAATAATCACTGCAATATCATACCTGCGGGCAATGTTGGACAATAATTGAATTTGCTTTCTAAGCTCCTTGCTTAACTTGTATGATTTCATATCATCTACACGATATAATGCAACGGCAGAGTCCAGAACAATCAAATCCACTTCTTCATGGTGCTTTCTAAGCCATACGTCAATTGATCTTAGGTTTTCAGTTTGCTGTAAAAAATCAGTCGGTTCTAAAACCATAATATTATTGGCCACATTTGAGAAATAAGGTCCTGAAATCTGTTTGATTCTGTCAATTGATATTCCCCCCTCAGTGTCAATGTAAATTACTTTTCTGTTGTTTTTTGCAACGTTAACAGCCAATGTCAGTGCAACATTGCTTTTACCAGAACTTGGAGAACCGAATATCTCAGTTACACAACCTTTCTCAAAACCCCCATCCAGCAAGCCATCAAGTGAAGAGTTTGATGGAAGCTTGTGATTATCTACAAAGTTAGCCAATACTTTCATGATACAATATTGATTTTCATATATTATAAATATTTAAAAAACATATTTTAATATAACTAAAGGAGTGTTTGATATGAACAAGAAGATAATTGTGTTTTTTGTAGTCCTGTTGTTCGCCCTCAGCATGGTCTGGGCAGGCAACAACACTACAGATACTCTTGAAGTGGAAGACAATGGACATTATATCCTCCCTATTTCCATTTCAGATGGGGAAATTAAATTCAATGACGGATTTACTGGTTTTAACATAAATCCTGATAAAAATAATGCTGGAATGTCAGACAAGTTTCTATTAGATGAATTTAATGGAAAGGATATTGAAAATACAGTGAAATCAGTTATTATCGAAGCATATAAGCAAGGAAAAGAACATGAGATTGCACAAATTTTAACCAAACTCAACAATGGAGATTCAAATGACGATGTAATCAAAGAAGCATTGAATTCACATGAAAAAATCGGCAGCAACCCTGTTGTTAAAATTGACAATTCAACTGAAGCCACTTTTAATTTTGAATATTTGAAATCCGTTGATGATGAGAAATCCGATTGCATTGCATATACAGTTTCAATGAAAACCGTTGAAGAGCCCGAAATACTGTCAACTCCAAGTGATGATTCAGGCAATCAGCCAGTAGATGAAACTGGTGATGAGGATAACGATAAAACCGCTGATAATCAAAACAAAGAAACAGACAATCAAAAACAAACAGATGACAGTAAAAAATCCGATGACAATACACAAGATAATCAAAAACAAACTGATGACAATAACAAATCAGATAATGATACAACAGTAAATGAAACAAACAAAACAATTGTAAATAAGACAAATACAGTCATTGTTAATGAGACCAACACCACAATCATTAATAACAACAATGTGAAAACCATTAACAACACCAATGACACACCACAAAATGACACAACCTCACAGCTTTTAAAAGCAGCTGGAAACCCAATATTCATACTGATAATTGTTATTGTGATTATTACAATTATTGCAGTTGCTGTTCGCAGAAAAGATTAATTTTAATCTTTTCTTTATTTTTTTAGTTACCATCCATTCACTTTAACTTTATATATAACCTCTTACAACGCTAATTATGCAACAACTGTTAAGAGGTGAAAATTTTGAAAAAAATAATACTTACTTTGTTTATCGTTTTGCTATCCATGACAATAGGACTTAATTGTGTATCAGCGGAAAATAATACACTAATCATGTCCAGTGAAGTCGAAGAAGATGAATTGAAAATTAAAAATGAAGAAGACCGAACAGGTGATCTTGTTGGTGCAAGTGAAGACGGTCATTACAATATAAGTTTTGATGACGGATACAATGGATATTGTATTAACTATGGCGATGAAGAAGCAACAAAAGGAAATAACTTTATAGTAAAGGACACCTCCGAAGCAATTAATCGTCAAAGCAAAGAATCCATTGGAAATGAATTGAAAACTTTCTTTGTAGAATATTATGACATTGCAATGCAGGACACCGTTAAAACCCAACATATCATTTGGCATTTTAGTGATGATTTTACTGGAAAAAGAGTTGATTCAAAGTTAATGGAAGAAATTAAAGCTACATCCAGCCAAAAAATTATTCCTGATCACGGCGCTGTTAAAAAAATAAACAATACTACTGAAGCTGTATTTGACTTTGAAGTATTGCAATCCACAAATCCAGGACATCAGAATTTCTTTGCATATAAAATAACTTACAGAGACATTGTACAAGCCATAATAAATGAAACCAACAACAATAATTCAAATTTAACAAATGACACTTTAAAAAATGAAAGCACCCCAACAACTCCAGAAAATAAAACAAACACTAGTGAAAATACACCAGTTATCCCTAAAAATAAAACTGAAAACATTAAAGCACAAATAAAAGAAGACAATACTAAAAATGATATTTCTAATGAAAATGATTCAAAAGATTCAAAATCACATAAAAGTTACCTTAAAAAACATGTGACAGGATATAATTTTATTCCGGCATTAATCATTCTATTATTAGGAACATTATTGTTAGTTAAATACGCAAGAGATTAATCATAATCTCTTATTTTCTTATTATTTTTGGTTTAAAACCAGTCAAATCAATAATGGATGAAGCGTTTTTTGTATTTAAATCACCGACATCAATGACCAGATCCACTTCACAGTCCAGCTGTTCTAAAATTTCTCGGGGATTGGATAAAACTTCATCATCAGATAAATTGGCACTGGTAGTGGTTATTGGAAAAATACTTGCCAGCCTGCATGCAAGTTCACAGTCCGGAACCCTGACACCGACATTGCTCAGACCGCTTGTAATGTATCTTGGAACAATTTTCCTTTTGGACAAGATAAATGTGTAAGGACCCGGCAAATAACTACTAATCGTATTTTTTTGACCCAATGATATTTTTGAAACCATACCAATTGTTTCAACATTACGGACAAGAATTGATAATGGCTTTAAAAAGCTTCTCTTCTTAATGTCAAAAACTCTTCTTACTGCCTTATTGTCGAAGATGTTTGCTCCAAGACCATAAACCGTATCTGTAGGGTATAATATTACTCCCCCATCGGCCAGGACTCTTATTGCTTCGTGAACAATATCTTCATCTACTTCATCAATGCTTGTTTTCAGGACTTTCATTCACATTTATATTAGATAAAAACTTTATATATAACTATGCTTCAAAGTTTAAGACCATTATTGACAAGAATATTGAATCCGATAGCTCGAAATCTGAACATCAATCCAAATATCGTTACGGTAATATCACCATTCGTTGCAGTGCTTGCAGCATATGGTTTTGCAAATCATTACCTTCTTTTAGGGTGTTTTGCGATTTTATTATCTGGGTTTTTGGATGTTGTTGACGGTGCCGTTGCAAGATATCATAACAGGGCATCCAAGTTTGGAGCATTCCTTGACTCAACAATGGACAGGTTTGCAGATGCAATAATCTACATCGGAATTATTTTTGGCGGATACTGTGACTGGTTCGTTGGAGTTCTGGCGATTCATTCTGCAATATGTGTAAGTTATGTTAGGGCAAGGGCAGAATCCCAGGGTGCTGAGTGTAACATTGGAATTGCTGAAAGGGCAGTCAGGATGATTATATTAATTGTTGGAGCGATTATAGGATACTTTGCAGGTGACATTTACTTTACCTATGTTATCTACATTCTTGTGATTTTATCATACTTTACTGTTGGACAGAGAATAATGCATGTTTGGAGGCAATTGAAATGAGTGAACTTGAAAGTCCAGAAAAAATAGCAAAGGACATTGCGAAACTGGAAAGGAATTTGAATCAGGTAGCCGACATTACTTTTGAAGGCAAGGAAAAAGAAGTGTATGACAGGGCTGTTGATTACTGGAACGATTCAAAATATTATCTTGAAAAAGAGGATATGAGGACTGCATTCGGTTGCATTGAATACAGTCACGGATTATTGGATGCTTTAAGGATGATTCATGGAATCATCTAAACTATTTTTATATTTGT